>JBBQMQ010000004.1:0-27902 GCA_038329115.1 Bacteroidales bacterium | reverse complement strand
GACCGACCTTGTCCGGTGAACCGAAAAACAAGAGAGAAGGGCGCAAAAATACTCCTGTCTGACGACCAGAGGGAGGAGTTTGGAGGATTTTAGCCCTTCGAACGCAAGTTTTTCGAGTGAAGCGGGCATCAGTCTTGATTTTTTTGTTACTTTTTTCATCAAGGAAAAAAGTAAGGACCCAAAAAGTTATTCAACAGGACATTATTCGGATTATCATAAAAAATTAATATTCAGATGAATAAAAACAACCGTTTTCAAATTTTATTTTCATCGTTGTCCTTTTGGTTTATTGCTTTATCTTGTTTTGGGATTAATACACCAACTGCCATAAAGTCGCCTGATAGAAGAACTGAATTTGCTCTACATATCAACCATGATATTTTTAGTTACAGTATTAAATTTGAAAATTGCGATGTTATTCATCATGCACCTTTGGGATTGGAGCGTGATGATGCTTCATTTTCAAAAAAAATGCTGTTCGTTTCAGAGAAAACTTCAAAAATCAGGGATGAATATCAACTAAAAGTTGGCAAAAAACTTCATGTAAATGCTGAAGCTAACCAGATAGAGTATCTGCTCAAAAATGCAAATGGAGATGAAATTTTACTTCAGGTTAGAGCTTATAACGAGGGTATTACATTTCGGTATGCATTTTCTCAAACTGATAATAAAAAATACACGATTATTGAAGAGAAAACCGGCTTTAAATTTCCACTGTCTGCGAAAACATGGATTATGCCTTACGATTCAATATCAACTTTTACGCCTTCTTACGAGACGTATTATACCAATGGAACTTCCGCCGGAGCAGTTTCACCCAACAAAGAAGGATGGTCGTTTCCTGCTTTATTCAAAGTAAATACAAAATGGGTGCTTATTACAGAAACTGGATTAAACGAAACTTATTGTGCATCTCATTTGCAACCCAATCCTGTTGATGGTTTATATACTCTTCGCTTTCCTGAAAAAAAGGAGGCAATGGATTTGTTTTCGCAAACACCTTCAAGCACCTTGCCATGGGCTACTCCCTGGCGGGTAATTGCGTTGGGCAGTAGTTGTGGTGAGATTCTAGAATCATCATTGATAACTCATGTTGCTGAACCGTGTAAATTGCAAGATTTGTCGTGGATTAAGCCCGGAAAATCATCGTGGAGCTGGTGGAGCGATAACGGAAGTCCAGGGAATTTTGAATCACTCAAAAAATATATTGATTTGTCGGTGACGATGGGCTGGGAATATTCGCTGGTGGATGCCAATTGGGGTCGTATGAAAGGTGGGAATATTTCGCAACTGGTTGAATATGCCAATTCGAAAAATATTGGTATCTGGCTATGGTACAATTCGGGAGGAGAAATAAATAAAGTTACTGAACAGCCCCGTGATATCATGTATCATCCTGAATTGCGTAAAGCCGAATTCTCCAAACTAAATAAAATGGGTGTCAAAGGTGTAAAAATTGATTTTTTCAATAGTGATAAACAAGCTGTGATAAAGCTCTATATGGACATTTTGAAAGATGCAGCTGAGAATCACATGATGGTTAATTTTCATGGTTGTACTTTGCCGCGTGGCTGGGAACGCACCTATCCAAACCTGCTTTCTTCTGAAGCAGTACGTGGAGCCGAGAACTATATATTTGACAAAAATTACCCTTCCCGGGCTGTTTGGCACAATACCATTTACCCTTTTACCCGGAATGTGGTTGGTCCGATGGATTATACCCCTGTTACACTGAGTAATCAGACACATCCCCATCTCACAAGTAATGCTTACGAACTCGCTTTGGCCATCGTTTACCAATCTGGAATTCTGCATTTAGCGGATAGGGCCGATTCGTATTTGAACCTTGATAGCGACACCCGATTGATGTTGAAAAATATGCCAACAGTCTGGGATGAGACGAAATTTATTGCCGGAGAACCGGGAAAATATGTTGTAGTTGCCCGGAAAAAAGATAACAAATGGTATGTTGGCGGAATTAATGGACAAAATTTCCCTCAAAAAGTCACTATTAAGAAATCGGCATTCAATCTATCAAGAATAATTACCGATGGTTCAGGCAACATGAAACTTGACAATAAAATAATTGATAAACCAAATCAAAATATTGAAATTGAAATGATAAAATATGGTGGATTTATAGCTTATTAATAGTCATGAATTTAAGTTTAATTTGTTGATATATTAGGTCTTATGAATAAAAAAAGGATATTCGTTGTTTTTGTTATTTGTATTTCGTTTTTTCAAGGTGCATACTCAACTAAGTTGGTCAATTATAGAAGTATATTGAAACAAATATCAGCACCAACTTTTAAAAATGTCGACTATACTATCACAAAATTTGTAGCAACAGATATTGATACAGTAGATTACAGGAAGTCAATCAATGAAGCTATTAGTATTTGTAGCTTCAAAGGTGGTGGACGTGTTGTTATTCCTGCCGGAAAATATCATGTAAATGGACCAATTAATTTAAAAAGTAATGTCAATCTTTACCTGGCTGAAGGAAGTGAAATTATTTTCAGTTCAAGACCAGTTGATTACCTGCCTGAGGTACTAACTATGTTTGAAGGAACTGAGTTATTTAATTATTGTCCATTGGTTTATGCCTATCAGGTTTCGAATATAGCCATTACGGGTAAAGGAATTTTAAATGGAAATGCCACTACAACTTTTGCCAAAATGAGGCCACAAAGTTCAAATCAGCAGAATCGGTTGCGTCAAATGGGAATAGATGGTGTGCCTGTATTTCAACGTACATTTGGCAAAGAATCCATCCTGCCGCCCAGTATGGTTCAGTTTTTTGGCTGTAAAAATATTTTCGTTGAGGGAATCCGAATCGTCGATGCACCTTATTGGGTCATTCACCCGGTGTTTTGTAATAATGTGACAATAAGAGCTGTAGAAGTTAATA
The DNA here is from genome assembly GCA_038329115.1 of Bacteroidales bacterium. GTDB lineage: Bacteria > Bacteroidota > Bacteroidia > Bacteroidales > Paludibacteraceae > Paludibacter. The sequence continues at coordinate 24,988 of JBBQMQ010000004.1, read as the reverse complement.
GCCCGAATTTGAATAACGACGGTTGTGATCCCGAGTCAACAACGAATGTATTGATTGAAAACTGCATTTTTAATACAGGAGATGATGCTGTTGCTATCAAAGCCGGACGAGATAACGATGGCTGGCGGATTGGACAGTCGAGCCGCAACATCATCATTCGGAATTGTAAATTCAGGTCTGAATGTAACGGTCTTTGCATTGGCAGTGAAATGTCTGCTGGAGTTGAAAATGTGTATATGGAAAACGTTAGTATCAGCAATTGTTTGAGCGCAGTTTATTTTAAATCAAATTTAGATCGTGGAGGATATATTAAAAATGTTTGGGTCAGAAATGTTACTTGCGATAGCGTAAAAACAGCCTTTATCCGTTTCGAAACGAATTATCACGGCGCCCGTGGTGGATTCCATCCTGCGCTTTTTCAAAACTTCCTTATCGAGAATGTTACAGGAAATTATTCAGCGGAATGTGGTTTTTATGCTGTGGGTATAGACAAATATCCGTTAAAAGACATTTTGTTGAAAAATATAAATTTGAAACAAAGTTTAACGCCGTACATACTTAAAAACACCCATCATGTAACTTTTGATAAAGTAATGATAAATAGTATTTTAATGCCAAATGCACCAAAAGAAACGGAATTTTGCAAATTAAAAACGGATTAATTTGACAGGTATTTGTTTACCCAAAAAGTAAGTAAATGTGCATATGAAATCGGTTATGGCCGGTTGCAATAAATCATGCCAATGAAAAATATAGTATTATCTTAAATAAGTTTTTATGATAACATCACGCGAAAGAGTGCTCAAGGCTCTAAACCACGAACAAACAGACAGGCCACCCATGTTTGTAACACTTACGCCTCAGGTGGCTGCAAAACTATCTAAAGCTTTGCATCTTCCCTACGAAGAACCCTTGGATTCATTGCTTTCTACACGCATTTCACATACAAAATTATTGACATATCTCGGAAATGATTGTGTAGGAATAGCCGCTTGTGCTCCGGCATCTAAACCTACTATAACTGATGAAAATGGCATAATTACCAACGAATGGGGAATGAAATTCAGGAATGCAGGGCTTTACAATGAGTTTTATTCATTTCCGCTTGCCAATGCCGAAACTGAATCTGATATTCAGTCTTACTCTTTTTTTAAGGCTGATGACCCCAGCCGGTTTACTTCTGCCGTGCAAACAATTAAGGAATATGGAAATGAATATGCTGTTGTGGCAGATCTCGAAACAACTCTTTTTGAGACATCATGGTATTTGACCGGACTTGAAAAATTCCTGATGGATATGATGTTAGAGCCTGAATATCTAAATCCATTACTCGATAAAGTAATGGAAATTAACTTGTACACAGGAAAAGAGCTGATTAAATCTGGAGCTGACATGATATGGGCGGGTGATGATTTCGGCTCGCAAAGTTCGATGATGATGGATCCTGACCTTTGGCGGGAAATATTTAAACCCCGAATGAAATACATGTTTGAGGAATTTAGAAAAGTAAATTCCAATATTAAAATTGCCTGGCATAGTTGTGGTTCCATTTTGCCTATTATTCCTGATTTTATTGAGATTGGGCTCGATGTTCTTAATCCCCTTCAACCGATGGCATCAGGCATGGACTCACTTTTCCTGAAAAATGAATATGGGAAAGACCTTTCATTTTTTGGTGCTATTTGTGTGCAGGATTTGCTGCCAAATAAAACTCCATCTGAAATCAAATCGGAAGTTAAAAGAAGAGCCGATATTTTAGGGAAGAACGGTGGTTATATTATTGCACCTGCCCATAACATTCAGGATGATACTTCAGTTGAAAATGTGTTGGCACTTTTTGAAGCTGTAAAAGAAATTTCAAATTAATGCATTCAAATCAAACTCATAAATTGCCATTTTATATGAAACTTAAACATTTATTTTTTACATTCACCTTTCTTATTGCGAGCTTTTCAATTAATGCTCAAAAGGAAGGACTTCCCGTTATTGGTGCGCAGGTTTTTCTGGAACCGGGTCAGACCAATGAGGAGGTTGAAAACTGGTTCAAAATCTTACACGACCAAAAAATGACGGTTTGCCGTATATTCCTGATCGAAACGCACATGCACCAACCCGATGGAACATGGAACTTTGAGAGATATGACTTTGCTTTTAAAATGGCTGAAAAATACGGGGTCAACGTTTTTGCAACTTTCTATCCGAAAGAAATAGCTGCCGATTGGCGATTGGAAAAACTGCCACAAAGTAAAGAACACCTGAGTTTTCTCAAAGATTATTTTAAGAATATGGTTGTGCATTTTGGAAAATTCAAATCGCTTTATGGCTGGGTGATTCAAAATGAGCCTGGCTCTTACGGAATGTATCCCAAAAGCAATCTTTCGGATAGCCTGAAAGCTGAATGGGCAAAGTTAAAAGTTCCTAATCCTAATATAAGCAAGGGATATACAGTTGATCTCTCGTTGGGAGATAAGAATTTTCAGCGAAATTTTATTACCTGGTATTTGTCGTGGATAACCGATCAAATTCTCGCAACCGGTGATAAACATGAAATACATGTGAATAATCAGGATATTTTCTATAATGCTCCTGAATACGATTTTGTTTCATGGCGTAAGTTCCTGACCATTTTTGGAGCTTCCTGCCATCCGAGCTGGCATTATACTTTTTTCAACCGGAATCAATATCCCATGATTCTTTCGGCCAATTGCGACTTAATACGTTCAGGTGCAGGCGATAAACCTTATATGGTTACTGAGTTGCAGGGCGGTAACAATACGTATAGCGGTTTTGTGCCCATGTGTCCCACCAAAGATGAAATTACCCAGTGGTTGTGGGTTTCCATCGGTTCAGGCTCCAAAGGAACAATATTCTGGACATTAAACCCCCGGGCAGTGGGAGGAGAGGCAGGCGAATGGGCCATGATAGATTTTCAGCAAAAACCTTCGGATAGATTATTGGCAGCCGGGTCGGTTGCAAATGAATTGAATAAAAACAAAAAACTTTTCGAGAATGCAAAACCTTACGAGTCAACAATTTATATCCTTTATTCCAAAGAGTCATTCTGGTTGGAAAAAACCAAATCTGACAGAAAAGAAAAGGTGCAAATAGAAGGTCGTACTGAAGGTGCCATGATAAAATCGGTTATTACCTGGTACGAAGCTTTAACTGCATGTGGTGTCAATACTAATTTAGGAGAAATGGATGAGTTCAATTGGGATAAACCCAGTCATGCAGGCGAAACCATTATCTTGTCGCATCAATTGTGCATTGCTTCAAACTATTGGGAAAAAATCCGGCATTTTGTAAAATCCGGTGGAAAACTGATTGTTGATGGTTTGACCTTTTTCTTTGATGAAAATCACTTTTCGGTAATGCAAACAGGTTTTCCATTGCAGGATGTAATGGGTGGAGCACTGGCTGAAGTAGTTACAACACCAGGCGACTTTAGTTTGAAAATTGGTTCAGAAAACCTGCCTGCACATCTTTTTAAAGGTTTTCTCAATAAAACTACCGGCAAAGTACTTGCAAATGAAGGCGATACTGTTATCGCCATGACCAATCGATTTGGAAAAGGCACTACCACGTGGATTCCTTCCATGCTTGGATTAGGAGCAAAGCGGGTTGACAATATGCCGCTCTCAAGATTTTTAAAATCTGAACTTTCTGAAACAATCAACAGTTTTCCGGTTCATTTCGAGAAACCTCAAAAAGGAGTTCAAATGCGTACCATGATTTCCGGTTCAGAGATCATTACGATAATCATTAATAAGTCACCAGAAACCAAAACTATTCCGATTTTTGTTAAAAATAGCAATGCAAAACCCACTGTATTAGTTGCAAGCAAGGGCGGAAGCATTTCAGGTAAAACAGTCAGGATTAAATCGGAAGAGACGATGGTAATTGAATGGAAAGATAGCAATTAATGATAGTTGTACTCATCGTTTAGCTAAGTGTTCAAATAATTCGAGTTAATCAATAATGAATCCCACATAAAAAATGATAGCGATTTTTTATGTGGGATTCCTGTTTTGATACGTCTTTTATTCATGTATAAAGCTTTTATGCTTTTTGGAAATTCTTACTTCAATAAAATCGGTATTAATAGATAATGAGCTACCTGAAGTTTTTCAATCTGAATATACGTTGATATAACCTTAATTTAAGAATAAAGATAATCACATGAAGAAGTCAATTTATTTAGCTATGGATGCGATAACCTATTGGAAACGAAAGATTTGTTGAATAAGAATGAGCAAAATTACCCTCATGGAATGCACAGGATGCATTGTACGGAAAAATAGATTATAAAAGAGGAATCGGAAATTACGAGAAAACAATTTTCGTCCCGAATGAATGGAAATGATCCAAAACTTCAAAAGGGTATTATGATAACCAGATAAATATATTAAATCAAATTTAATGAATTTCAAATTAGTCCTACTGGCAAGCATATTTTCAGTTGTTATAGTAATATGCAGTGCCCAACAAAAGTTATTGAAGGGGACATATAGTACAGAAGATCTTTCGAAATCTTTCAAAACGCCCCCCGACAGTGCAAAGGCTTGGGTGAATATGTGGTGGTTCGACAAGGTGACTACTCAGGATATAACGCTTCATTTGGAAGAGCTAAAAGCAAAGGGAATAGGCGGCGTTACTTTAATCGACTTGGGTGGTATGCCTGACGCGAAATTTTTAAGCGATAATTGGAAGAAATTATTCTCCCATTTATTGAAGGAAGCTGCCCGTCTGGGATTGAAAGTGGGCTTGAATGTTTGTGAAGGTTGGCCGGCGGGTGGTACATGGATAAGTCCTGAAAATTCAACATGGATGACTGTCAGTTCAACCATTGAAATTAAAGGACCGCAGAAGTTTTCTGCAAAGCTTCCTGACCCTTTGGGACAAGGCAAACTGTACAAGGATATTATAGTTCAGGCTTTTCCTGTGGTTGAAAAATCGATTGAAAATAAGCCATTTATAACTTTGAACGGGAGACAGGAACAACTCCCGAATTTGCTTGATGGAAACTACAATACAGGTTGGAAAACTGATAAAATTGATTCTCCTTGGATACAAATTGATTTTGGTTCTCCACGACTTGTTAACTGGATTTGGTTGGAAGTTGCCGGAACATCCATTCTGGAAGCCTCTGATGATGGCAAGGTTTTTACCAAAGTTTGGAGCGGATATGCTATGCCGTGGAATAATGTAATTTACGAGGCAGTGCCGGCAACTAAAGCCCGCTGGTTCAGGATAAAAGTTCCTGAGAAATCTTTTGTACGCGATTTTTCGATAGGAACGAAAGAAGAAGTGGTGCGGTTTGCCGAAATAGCCTCAAAACGTGGTTTAGCAAACCCGTTGGGAGTTTTGGCAACAGCACAAACCGACCAGATGAATTTTGTGAAACAGGATTTATATGCGTTGCCAACTGACAAGCCACTTAATTATCAGAAATCCATAAACCTGACAAGCAAGTGTACGGCTGATGGCACCCTTACATGGGATGTGCCTGAAGGAAACTGGAAAATAATACGCTTAGGGCAGACTACAACAGGGATTCCATGCTTTGTAGGTTTACTCACCGATTATATGAGTAAATCAGCTACTGCTCAGAACTTTGATGTGCTAAAAACGCTCATTGAAAATGCCGGACCATTGGCAGGAAAAACTTTTAAATACCTCGTTGAAGACAATGTGGAAATAGAGGGAATCTACTCCTGGACACCTGAAATGTTGGGAGAATTCAAAAAAAGACGTGGTTATGAAGCCACTCCTTATCTGGCTGCAATGGCTGGCGAAATTGTTGGAAGCGTAGAAATTACAGATCGATTTCTGGCAGATGTAAGAAGAACAATAGCCGATTGTGTGGCTGATAATCACTATGAATATTGGGCAACACTTTCGCACACAAAGGGCATAAAAGTCCGTGCCGAAGCCGGTGGGCAGCATCATCCGCGCTTGATGTGTAACGATGGATTATTGAATCAAGGCAAAATGGATATTCCAGTGGCTGAATTTTGGGCAAATAACTTTTGGCGAGAAAATCAGACTGATCCACAGAATCATCACCTTGTAGAAAAGAAAGGTTGGGATGAAGGAGCCCAAAATGTGAATGGAAAGCAAACTGCAAGCGCTGCTCACCTTTATGGAAAAAAACTTGCTGCTGCTGAAGCATTTACCAGTTTAGGTTCACGTTCTCATTGGGCTACAGGACCTAACGATTTATTGCTGAATGCCAATATTGCTTTTTGCGAGGGAATTAATTCATTTACAATTCATGGTTCTGCCACTTCGGGGCTTAATGATGGAAAACCAGGAAAAGCTTTTGCTGCCGGAAGTCATTTTAACCAGCATATTACCTGGTGGAACATGGCTGCTGAGCCATTCTTGGCGTACCTCAATAGATGTCAATTCATGCTTCAACAGGGATTGTTTGTTGCCGATGTGCTTTATTATACCGGGGACGAAATACCATGTTATGTTCCTCCTAAAAATATTGACCCATCGCGTGGTTTCGGATACGATTATGATGTCTGTAATACCGATATTTTGCTGAACCGTTTGTCGGTAAAAAATGGCCTGATTATGCTGCCCGATGGAATGAGCTATCGCATGTTGGTACTACCGCAACGAGCGGTTTTGTCATTGGCTGCCATACACAAAATAGATGAACTGGTATCGGCAGGCGCAACCATCCTCGGGCCAAAACCTTTACGTACAAATAGCTTGACAGGTTTTCCGCAGAGTGAAAAGCAGTTGAAAAAAATTGCTGACAAACTATGGATACAGAAAAAGGTTGGCACTGGACGGGTAATAAGTGATTTATCTATTCGCAAGGTATTGATGAACGATGGCATAGTTCCAGATTTTTCATATACATCTGATAATAAGTCTGATTTGTTCGATTATATCCATAGAATTGATGGTGATAAGGATATTTATTTTATTATCAATCGTAGAAACAGGGTGGCTCATGCTGAATTTTCGTTTCGGGTAAAAGGGAAACAACCTGAGCTTTGGAATCCGTTAAATGGTGAAAATCGTTTGGCAGGTGCGTTTAATGAAAATGGCAAAGTTACCACTCTTCCCTTGGAATTAACTCCTTACGGATCGATGTTCGTGGTGTTTAACAAAGCTAAATCAAAGAATATTGTTCATGCAAATACTGCCAATTACTTGGAATTTAATGATTTGCTGGAGTTGCAAGGTGCATGGAAAGTCTCTTTTGATACAGTGTGGGGTGGCCCTAAAGCTGTTTTGTTTGATAAACTTGTGAGCTGGACAGAACGTCCTGAAGCAAATATCAAATATTTTTCGGGCGAAGCAAAATATACCAAAACATTTGATTTGCCTACAGCCATAAAAAACGGACAAAGAATTAGCTTAAAGCTTGGAGTGGTAAAGAATGTTGCCGAAGTGTGGCTTAATGGCAAAAATCTTGGCGTTGTTTGGTGCGAGCCTTATCAGGTAGATATCACGGATGCGATGAAGCAAAACGAAAATTCACTTGAAGTGAAGGTTGTCAACCTGTGGCACAACAGGTTGGTATATGATGCCAAACTGCCTAAAAATCAACGTTTAACAAAAACAAATATTGATATTAGCCCGAATACTGACCTATATGACTCAGGATTAATTGGTCCGGTAAAGCTGATGCTATCGAAATAAACAATCATTAATATACAGTGTAAAATGAAAAAGCTAATTCAATCTTCATTATTTTTTATCTTGATGCTACCACAAGTTTTGTTGGCTCAACAAAGCTCAATTCCAACGATATTAACCGTAAATGCAGCCAAAGAAGTTGGACCAATGAATCCGGCATGGGCTTGGTTTGGGTACGACGAACCCAATTACACCTACATGAAAGACGGAAAAAAGTTGTTGTCCGAAATTTCGGCACTTAGTCCTGTCCCGGTGTATGTTCGGGTGCATAATCTGCTAACCACAGGCGATGGTACGCCTTCCCTTAAATGGGGATCCACCAACGCCTATACCGAAGACAAAGATGGAAACCCCGTTTATGACTGGACGATTATGGATAAGATTTTTGATACTTTTATTGAAAGAGGAATGAAACCTTTGGTAGAAATTGGATTTATGCCCGAGGCTTTGTCTACGAACCCACAACCCTACAAGCACAAATTACCCGACTTATTTACTACAGGTTGGTCATACCCGCCCAAAGATTACGACAAGTGGGCCGAATTGATTTATCAATGGACGATGCACTCTATCTCACGTTATGGAAAAACCGAGGTGGAAAGCTGGTATTGGCAAGTAGGGAATGAGTCAAATTCAACTTACTATTTTCCCGGTAAAAAAGAAGACTATTTCAAGATGTATGATTATGCAACATGGGCAGTTAAGAAAGCATGTCCCCATACAACTGTGGGAGGGCCTCATTCTACCAGTCCTAAAAATGAACAAGCTGCAACTTTTCTTCATGACTTCCTAAATCATTGTCTGGAGGGAACCAATTACAAAACAGGCAAAAAGGGTTCACCGCTCGAATATATTAGTTTCCATGCAAAAGGTGCTCCCCAATTAGTTGACGGGCATGTTCAAATGGGTATGAATCTCCAACTTCAGGATATTGCTAAAGGTTTCGAAGTAATTGCTTCTTTTCCAAAACTAAAAAAAATCCCAATAGTAATTGGAGAATCTGATCCTGAAGGATGTGCAGCATGCTCCATGGCACAACAACCTCACTTGGCTTATCGGAATGGAACTGTCTATTCAAGTTATCAAGCTGCTATTTTTGCTAGAAAATTTGCTTTAGCCGATTCTTTAAAAGTTAACTTTAAAGGGGCCGTTACATGGTCGTTTGAATTTGAGAATCAGGCATGGTTTGCTGGTTTTCGTGATTTGGCCACCAATGGTGTGGATAAGCCCGTTTTGAATATTTACAGAATGTTTGGAATGATGAGTGGGACACGCGTTGAAGTTTCAGGAGGAAAATACGATTTAAATACTATGGTTTACAAGGGGGTAAGAGGTACTGATCCGGATATTAATGCGTTGGCTTCTAAAGATAAAAATTCAGTTGCGGTAATGGTTTGGAATTATCATGACGATGATTTGCCGGCTGATGACGCTGCGATAGAACTTGTAATAGCCGGACTTCCTTCAAAAAATGTTTTGGTTCATGAATATCGTATCGACAAAAATCACAGCAATTCATTTGAAGCATGGAAAAAGATGGGTTCGCCTCAAAAGCCTACCCCTGTGCAAATTACTGAACTTGAAAAAGCGGGACAACTTGAGATGCTCACTTCCCCTGAATGGGTAAAAACTGAAAATGGGAAAACTGTAAAAAGGATTGTACTTCCCCGACAAGGTGTGTCATTGCTTAAATTTAGTTGGTAAAATAATATTAAATAAATGAGAAATATACTGATTACATCAATTATAATCTTATTAATGAGTAATTTAAGCGCTAAAACAGTCGTTGGAATCAAAGGCGACCAGTTTTACATCAACGGAAAACCTACCTATCCCGGTCGTTATTGGCAGGGCAATAAAATTGAAGGTTTGCTGATGAATTCGCGCATGGTACAAGGCGTTTTCGACAATCAAAACCATAGGTATGACAGCTTATTTGCTTACCCGGATACGAAAAAATGGGATGCCGAACGGAATAATAACGAGTTTGTTGCTACCATGCCCGAATGGAAATCATACGGTTTAAACTGTTTTACACTCAATATGCAAGGCGGCAGTCCGATTGGTTACGGATGGTCTAAATGCATTAATCCGGGGTTTAATGCCGATGGTTCATTGATGCAACCCTATATGCTGCGACTGGAACGAATTTTAAATCAGGCGGATAAATTACACATGGTTGTGATTTTAGGGTTGTTTTATTTTGGTCAGGATCAATATATTACCGATGAAGCCGCCGTGAAAAATGCAACCAGAAATATCATTAATTGGATGTTTGAGAAAGGTTACCGGAATGTGTTGATTGAAATTGCCAATGAAACTGTCGATAATGGAACCTACGACCATAAAATTCTGCTTCCCAATCGGATTCATGAATTAATTGATATGGTAAAAGGCATGAAAAATAAAGGTCATCGCTTTTTGGTAGGAACAAGTTTTGGTGGTTTGGTGGTACCGACTTCGAATGTCATTAAATCCTCTGATTTTCTGTTGGTTCATGGAAACGGCGCTTCAAACCCGAATATGATTCAAAATATGATTGATGCAACGAGAAAATCAGATGGTTACCGATTAATGCCAATTGTAAATAATGAAGATGATCATTTTGATTTTGAAAAGGAAACAAACAACATGACAGTTTCCATTAAAAATTATTGCTCATGGGGATATTTCGATTTTCGTTTTCCGGGTGAAACCGATATTAAAGAAGGTTACCAAACTATTCCGGTTGATTGGGGTATTCATTCAGCCCGGAAAATAGCATTTTTCAACAAAGTAAAAGAAATTACAGGTACAAAATAAAAATTATATAATCAAATGGAAAGAGAGAACAGCTTTGGATATTTCCAAAACAACGGGTCGGAATTTGTTGTGACAGAACAAGAAACGCCTAGAGCACTAGTGAATTATTCGTGGAATAAAAAATTTATTTCCGGTGTTAGCCAGCACGGTGGGGGCGATGGGGTTTACAAAGAACGTACGTTGCAATATATCGACCAACGAGGTAGAAACCTGATGGTTAAGAATGGTCATCGCTATTTCTATATCCACGATTGCGAAGATGGAAAAGTCTGGTCGCCGGGATGGCATCCAGTTCAGGAAGAACTTGATGCATTTAAATGCATTCATGGCTTGGGATATTCTAAATTTGAATCGTCAAAAGCTGGAATTGAAACCAACATGCGCATGTTTGTTCCTGAAAATCAACCATGTGAGATTTGGACAATTACAATAAACAATACGAATAACTCACCTAAAAAGCTGAAATTCTTCACTTTCGTTGATTGGTTGTTGCAAGGTTATAGCATTTATTGCGATTATTTTGCTTGCTTGTCATCCGAATACCACGAAGATATAAATGCCATTCATGCTAAAAACCGCGCTATTGAACGGCAGCATGATTTCTTTGATGGTTTCGTAGCTTCCGACATTAAACCAAGCGGATTTGATTCAAGTCGTAAAAAGTTTTTGGGAAGTTTTGGACACGTGAAATCGCCAAAAGCAGTTGTTGCTGGCAGTTGCTCGAACAGTATTGCTAGTTGTGAGTATATGGTTGGCGCACTTGAACACACCTTGGAGTTGGCGGCAAACGAATCTATTACATTCAATGTAATTATTGGTGCTACAAATGGGGTAGATGATATCAGAACCACTACACAGGCTTTGTTCTCAAATCCTGAAACCATTGAAAATGAGTTTAATGCATTAATTGAGCGTAATAATACTCTTGTAAATAAAGTAAAAATAAATGTACCCAATTCGCATGTAAATTATTTGATGAATGGTTGGCTCAAAAAGCAAATTCAAATTTACTCTGAAGTTGGAAGTGATAACGGTAGAGGTTTCAGAGATGCGCTTCAATTGCTGTGGGCTACTGCAAGTTTCGATTTAGAATATACCAACCGAATGATGCAGGAAGCACTTCGTCACCAATTTGCTGATGGACATGCGTTGAGAGGCTGGTTGCCAACCGATGACCACCATTATTCTGACGGCCCGGTTTGGATTGCACCTGCGCTGGAGGCTTATTTAATTGAAAGTGGCGATTATGATTTTCTGAATGTTGTGGTGCCTTATTTCGACGGTGGAGAGGCAACGGTTCTTGAGCACATGTTGCAAGGATTACGACAATCGTCGGACGATACGGGCGCAAACGGAATGGTGAAAATGCATTTTGGGGACTGGAACGATTCTCTTACTGGCATTGGACCAGAAGGGCGTGGTGAATCGGTTTGGACAACCATTGCTATCGTTTATAGTTTGAAAACTGCTGTCAATATTGTTCGCAATATTTTAAATGACAAAGCGTTAGAAGAAGAATTGTTGGAAAGAGCCAGCCGTTTAACAGCAGCAATAAATGAAAGTGCCTGGGATGGTGAGTGGTTTTTAAGAGGTATTAATGACCTTGGAAATAAAGTTGGAACTCATACTGAAATTGAAGGAAAAATTTATTTACTGCCACAGGTTTGGGCAGTTTTGGCTGATATTGTTGACGATGAAAGAAAGGAAGCTTTGTATAAAGCAGTTGATACGCTTCTCGAAAGTGATTATGGTAGCTTGACTTTGGCTCCGGCATTCACAAAACGAAACGATAATATTGGTCGTTTGACAGCCTTTGAACCTGGTATTTGGGAAAACGGTTCACCTTATTGTCATTCAAATGGATTTAAAATTATTGCCGATTGTGTTGGTGGACGTGGAAACGAAGCATGGCGTTCGTACGAAAAAGCAATGCCGGATAATCCGAGAACACCTTCAACTCATTCGGGTTGTGAGCCTTATGCCTTTACAAATCAATATCTCGGACCTGACAACAGAAGAGCTGGTGAAACTCAATTTGCTTGGATGACAGGTACGGCAGGTTGGTATTTCAGAGCTATGGCGGAATATATTATTGGGGTACGTGGTGATTTTAAAGGTTTGAAAGTTGATCCATGTTTGCCTGATTTTTGGAAAACATGTTCCATCGAACGTGAATTCAGAGGTGCAAGATATAATGTTGAGATATTCAATCCTGAAGGATTACAAAAAGGGAAAGTTACACTTGTGGTTGATGGCCAGGCCATTGAAGGCAATATCGTTCCATTTTTTACCGATGGTCAATTGCACGAAGTTAAAGCTACTATTGCAATTGTCTGAAAATGAAAATTATAAAAATCATTTCGGTTCTTTTTTTTGCAATTATATATTTAAGTATCAATGTAAGTTCACAAACTATAGGATACAAATTGCCAGGAAAAGGCCTTAAACAACATGATTTTGTTCTTGTTGGCGAATGGGATTTTCGAAAACCTAAATCCCAATCGATATATGTAGTTAGGAATGGGAAAATTACTTTTCAGTATTCCATTCCAATGTATTCAGGAACAGGTTTACAGGAATTCGATGATGTCACCATGTTATCAAATGGCAATATAGTTTATGCATGTATGTCGGGAGCAGGAATAATTACTCCTGAAAAAAACCTTATCTGGCAATACATTTGTGACCCGGGAACCGAAACTCATTCTTGCCAGCCTATTGGAAAAGATAGTGTGCTGATGGTGCTGAACGGATCTGTTGGTAAAGTACTAATTATCAACACGGCAACAGATAAAATACTTAAAGAAATCGTGATACCAACTGCTTCTAAAAAACCACATTATCAGTTTCGCCATGTTCGGTGGACTCGCAATAAGACCATTATGGTAGGTTTACTGACAGAGAAGAAAGTAGTTGAATATGATTTGGATGGTAAAGAGCTTTGGTCGGTTGATGCTTCTTCTGCCTGGTCTGCCATACGATTAAAAAATGGAAATACCCTTATTTCTGGTGATAGCGAGGGCTACACACGAGAAGTAAACATGCAGGGTGAAACAGTTTGGGAATTTACCCGGGCAGATGCACCTTTTGCTTTAGGGAACACACAAACTGCTAACCGATTGGCCAATGGAAATACAGTTATTTGCAGCTGGATTGCAGGAAATAACAACACGAAAGAATGGGTGGGAACTGTTCAGGCTTTTGAAGTAACTCCAGACAAAAAGGTTATCTGGGCATTATCATCATGGGATAAACCGGATTTAGGTCCTGCGACCTATATTCAATTACTTGATGAACCGGGAAACCCTGATAATGGAGAGCTCCAACGCTAATCTTTTAGTTCAATCTTAACTGGAAAAGAGTTTAATACCTCAGTAAGCTTATTGAAATTACTTAATACCAAATAAATAAATACTTTAACGGGATAAAACCCAAAATAATTTACAAATGAAAAAATCAACAATGTACACCTATTCAACTGCTCTGATAGTAGCATTAGGTGGGTTTTTAATGGGCTTTGATGCTTCCGTAATTTCAGGGGCAGTGGGTTTTATCGAGACTCAATTTCAATTGTCTAAGTTAGAATTGGGTTGGGCAGTAAGTTGCCTGACATTGACATCAACCCTTGCAATGGCTACTGCAGGACCTTTATCCGACAAAATAGGGCGTAAAAAAGTGTTGACCTATTCTGCCATACTTTATTTCATAACAGCATCATGTGCAGCGTTAGCGCCTAACTTTATTGTTTTGGTTATTGCCCGCATGATTGGAGGTTTTGCTGTAGGAGCATCTTTAATAATTGCTCCAATGTATATAGCTGAAATTGCCCCTTCCGAAATTAGAGGTAAGCTGGTGTCATTCAATCAGTTGAATATAGTTGTAGGTATTTCAGCAGCATTTTTCACTAATTATCTTATTTTAAAGTATAGCCAATCAAATGCTGATTGGGTACAATACATACATTTAAAAGAGTATAACTGGAGATGGATGCTTGGTTTACAAGCTTTACCGGCTTTGATGTATTTTGTTTTATTATTTATAGTGCCTGAGAGTCCTCGTTGGCTAATTATGCACAATCAAATTGATAAAGCGAAAGAAATTCTGACTAAAATAAATGGTCAGTTAAAGGTTGATGAAATTATGAAATCGGTACAGGTTGGATTAAATTCAGGCGACAAAAAGGAAAAAGTAGGTATTAAAGAGTTGTTGAATCCTGCATTGAAATTGGTGCTTGTTGTAGGTTTAGTTGTAGCCATTACGCAACAGATTACCGGAATAAATTCTGTGTTTTATTACGCCCCCATGATTTTTGGTCAAACAGGCATAGGCACTGACGCAGCATTCTCGCAAGCTATTATGGTTGGGATTATCAATCTTATATTCACCGTTATAGCCATGTTGCTGATTGATCGTTTGGGTCGAAAACCATTACTTGTTATTGGTGTTTCGGGTGTGGTAATTACCATGTTTTTGTTGACTTATGCCTTTGGTACAGCAGAATATACATTAACGGCTGAGAAAACCAAAAACCTATCCTCGGAAATTGATCAAAACAAACTTTTGCCCTTATTGGACAAAACCTATAACAGTGATGTGGATTTCAACAAAGCCATTACCAGTGCGTTAGGAGCTGACATTGTTTCAAAACACAACGATGCCATTGTTAGATCAGCTATTAAAATGAATTCCGTGTTAGTTTTAATTGGAATACTTGGTTTTGTGGCTTCATTTGCCATTTCGTTAGGGCCTGTTATGTGGGTGCTGCTTTCGGAGTTGTTCCCAAATCATGTGAGAGGATTGGCAATTTCCTTCGTTGGGTTTGTTAATTCGGCGGTTAGCTTCACAGTTCAATTGGTATTTCCATGGGAATTAGTTAATCTGGGGAATTCCACAACCTTCTTTATTTATGGTGTATTTGCAGTTATAGGTTTGGTATTTATAATTATTAAGTTGCCCGAAACCAAAGGGAAGTCGTTGGAAGAGCTTGAAAAACAGCTTGTAAGATTCCATTGAAAGTTTACAACACGGTAAATACTAGTTTTTAAGGTCATCATTTCAATTTTTGTATTGTCAAAATACCTCGTCAATAATAAAGTCTTTTTTATTGACGGGGTATTATTCTGAAGGTAATTATTCCAGTTCAAATCCCAATTCTATTTATGAAACAGCAGCTTGCAATTTTGATTTTAGTCTGTCTTGTCACGACGAATAGTTATTCTCAGAAATTATTTCCTGATAATGTGTATCAATTTATTGAAAATCCTCAAATTACACAGGTAAATCAGGAAGTTGGACGAAATCCATTTGTGCCCTTTTTGAATGAGGAAAAGGCTGTTAATGGTGTGTCAGAGCAGTCTGAATTGTTTTTGTCGCTCATTGGTGATTGGAAATTCAGTTGGTCAGAAAATATCGAAAAATCAATCCCAAATTTCTATACCTCGGATTTTGTTGATAAAAAATGGAAAACGATTAATGTGCCTTCCAATTGGGAAATGCAAGGATATGGCGACCCGATGTTTCGGAATATCCAACAGCCTTTTGCCAGTAATCCACCCTTTGTTCCAAAAGATTACAACCCGGTAGGTTTGTATCGAAAGAATTTTACGTTGCCTTCAAATTGGAAAAATAAACAAGTTTTTTTACGCATGGAAGCAGTAAGTTCGGCTTCTTTTGTTTGGGTTAACGGGCATGAAGTCGGTTATAATGCCGGAGCTTTCGAACCTTCCGAATATAATATTACCAACTATCTGAAAACAGGTGCAAACAATATTTCTGTGCAGGTTTTCAAATATTCGGCAGGAACTTACCTCGAAGATCAGGATATGTGGCGGTTCTCCGGTATTTTTCGTGATGTTTATCTGGTTGCTGCACCGGCAGTGCATATTCAGGATTTTTCGGTAATAACTGAATTGGACAATCAATACAAAGATGCTGTACTTTCGGTTGTTACAACTTTGAAAAATCAAGGTGATTTAAATGAAAACAACTATCAGGTTGAAGCCACATTGATTGACAATAACCAAAAAAAAGTCATCAATACTACTTCCGGAAAAATCGGTATTTTTGTCAACGAATTGATAACAATAAAGCTGGAAGCCAAGGTTTCCAATCCTGCAAAATGGACATCTGAAACTCCCAATCTTTATACCTTAATCCTGAAATTAAGTGATGCTTCGGGAAAAATAACAGAAGTAATAGCTAAGAAAATCGGTTTCAAAAAAGTAGAAATTAGTCATCAGGCATTGCTTGTAAATGGTGCTCCGGTAAAATTAAATGGAGTAAATAGTCACATGCAACATCCCGATTTGGGTCATGCCATGGACATTGAAACCATGCGCAAAGACTTGATGTTGATGAAGCAATTCAATATAAATTGTGTGCGTACTTCGCATTATCCTCCAAATAAAGAATACCTTGATTTGGCTGATGAACTGGGTATGTATGTTGTTGATGAAGTGGGAGATGAATCGCATGCCACAGAATATATTTCAGAGAAAGAGGAATGGAAAGCCGCTTATGTGAATCGTGCGGAGCGAACCGTTTTGAGAGATAGATCACATCCAAGTGTCATTTTTTGGAGTGCCGGAAATGAAAGTGGTTATGGCAATAATATATGTGAAGTAATTAAAACTGGCAAGAAACTTGACCCTACCCGCGTATGGATGTATGGTGGAAATACCGACGATGTGGCATGGGCAAATGAAGTTCCTTGCGAAGATATTATTGGGCCACGTTACCCAACGCCTGCTGAATTGAAATACCGGATTGCCAATGTTCCCGAATCACAAGATCCACGACCTTCGTTTATGGATGAATATGTGGCTGCAACCGGCAACGGTGCAGGTGGACTCGATGAGTACTGGGATGTGATTTGGAATTCGCCCCGATGCATTGGAGGGGCAATTTGGGACTGGGTGAGTCCGGGATTAAGAGAAAAAGTGCGATTGTTGAAAGATGTTTCGCCAAATAACATTGTCACTTCAATGAATGGACGTGGACAGTTGCTGAAGGAAAATAATCGGTCAACCATATTGTTGAATGGTTATGACCAATGGGTTGATGTTTATCGCCATCCGGTTCTTGATATTAACGATGATAAGTTGACAATTTCTATTCAGGTTAAACCAACTACATGGAACGGAAATGGTAGTTTTATTACCAAAGGGAGCAATCAATATGGTCTTATTCAGAAGGATAAAGATTCTATTCAGTTTTATGTTGGTACTTCTAAAAATCCTGCAAACGCAAATTCTCCGGTCATGTCGGTTCAGACAATTTTGAATTTAGAACCTTCTAAGGACGGATTATTGACGGTTAAAATTCCCGAAAATTGGTACGGAAACTGGCATCAAATTGTTGGGATTTACAATGGAGAGAAAATTGAAATGTTTATTGATGGTAAACTTGCCGGCAGTAAATTGCATAGCGGAAGCATTTTAAACAGACCTTTTCCTGTAAATATTGGGCGTGATTCCGAAGAACCTGATAAACACAACACTACCAGAACTTGTAATGCAAGTATCGACCAAGTACTTATTTTTAATAAGGCTTTATCAATAGATCAGTTATTACAACCTGACGAAAAGTTGAAAAATGAAGCGGTTTTGTGGCTTGATTTTGATGAAATTGTAGAAAATGGCGAATATTTTGCGTTAGGTCACAGCGATGCCAGATCGTATGGTTTGGTTTGGCCTGACCGCACTCCGCAACCGGAATTGTGGCAAGTGAAAAAGTCAGCCCAGCCTGTCATTACAAAATTGATTGATACTGATAAAAGCATGTTAGAAATTACCAACAGGCATCGTTTTCTTAATCTGAACGAATTTGCAACGGTCTGGCAATTAATGGCTGACGACATAATTCTGCAACAAGGCCATCTCGATTTATCAGTTAAGCCAATGGAAACGATTCAAACCAAAATACCTTTCCAAAAACCAGTAATTATGCCCGGGGTTGAATATCGGTTGCTTGTGAGTTTCAGACTAAAAGAGGACACACCTTGGGCAAAGAAAGGCTTTGAAGTGGCTTGGGATGAATTTACATTGTCTTACAAAACGAAAGTAAATGAACCTGATTCCACCGAAAATTCAGGCATTTCTATTTTTGAAAGCGCTGATTCTCTTTTTGTTACAGGAAAAAACTTTCACTATAGTTTTGATAAACGTTTCGGCAAAATAATCTCGTTAAAGTTTATGGGCAAAGAACTGATAATGAAAGGTCCGAAATTGAATGTGTGGCGAGCGCCATTGGCCAACGAATTGGATAGCTGGACAAAAACTGGAGCCGACCTCGTTTACAAATTTGGAATGGGAAATGATGTCGCCAATGCATGGCGGTCGTTGGGATTGGATAATTTGAAGTATAAATCAGATCAATTCTCTGTTATTAAAAAATGCGACAATGAAGTTCTAATTACAGTAAACTCTCACTCCGAAGGTATCAACTACAAAACTACTTTTGAAGAAAAGTACTGTTATCGGATTTTCGGTAATGGAGAAATTGCAGTTAATCACAGCATTTTACCTCAGGGGCTAATGCCTACCTGGATTCAATGTATGGGTAATCAATGGATTATTAACCCTGATTTTAGCACTGTTTCGTGGTACGGTCGTGGTCCTTTCGAAAATTATCCTGACAGAAAAACAGGCGCCAAAACAGGTATTTATAAGTTGACAGTAAAGGAAATGGAGGAGCAATATCTGTTGCCACAAGACTATGGACTTCGTACCGAAAACCGATGGGTTCGGTTGGAAAGTAAGGATGGTTTTGGACTTGAATTCAAAGGCGATAAGTGGTTCGATTTCAGTGCGCAATCTTATGATACCGACCAGCTGACAAGAGCTAAATTTCCTTTTCAACTACAGCCGTCCAATGGAATTACTTTTAATTTCAATCATGCCACAAGCGGTGTCGGCTGTACTTCTGTGTCGGTATTAAACCAATACCGCGTGGTACCACAAACCTTCAATTATAATTTTAAAATTCGTCCTTACACAAAATAAAAGCCCGTGGTTTTACGTGTTTTGTATTTTAATAATCAGTATATTAAATAGATAAAGTGAAAGTATTTTTTTTGAGTTTAGTTTTAGCAGCTTCCATTTTCAATGCTTCTGCACAGAAAAGACCTGTTTATAGAGATAAAAATGCAGCTGTTGAAGCGCGGGTTAAAGATTTGATTTCAAGAATGACCCTGGATGAAAAAATCCTGCAGTTAAATCAATTTGCTGTGGGATATAACACTAATGTGAATAATATTGGTGAAACTGTAAAAGATATTCCGATTGGAATTGGTTCGCTCATTTATTTTGGTGCTGACGCTGTTTACCGCAATGAAATTCAGAAAAAAGCGATTGAAAAATCAAGATTTGGTATTCCAGTTTTGTTTGGATTTGATGTGATCCACGGTTTTCGGACTGTATATCCCATTGCTTTAGCGCAAGCCTCATCGTGGAATCCCGACTTAGTCAGGAAAGCTTCTGCGGTTGCAGCAAAGGAGGCAAAACTTTCGGGTATCGACTGGACTTTTTCGCCCATGATTGATGTAGCACGTGATCCTCGCTGGGGGCGTGTGGCCGAAGGATATGGCGAAGATCCATACACAAATGCCGTTTTTGGAGTTGCCACGGTACAAGGATACCAGGGCAAGAATCTATCCGATCCCTATTCTATAGCAGCCTGTCTCAAGCACTTTGTTGCGTATGGCGTGTCGGAAGGAGGACGTGACTATCATGCCACGGATGTTTCGCCCCAAGCACTTTGGGAAACCTATTTGCCACCTTTTGAAGCTTGTATCAATGCCGGCGCCGCCACCGTAATGAGTGCATTTAACGATATTAGCGGTGTTCCGGCAACAGCGAATCATTATACGTTAACAGAAATTTTAAAAGGCAAGTGGAAACACGATGGTTTTGTGGTTTCTGACTGGTCGGCCGTTCGCCAGTTAATGTCCCAGGGCATTGCTGCTAACCGGAAAGAAGCTGGATTAAAGGCTTTTATGGCTGGAGTGGAAATGGATATGGCGGACACTATTTATCTCGAAAACCTTAAAATATTGGTAAATGAAAAGAAAGTTCCCATAAAAAATATTGACGATGCGGTTAGTCGGGTTTTACGAGTAAAATTCCGGTTGGGATTATTTGAGAATCCTTATTCAGCAGTTGTTGCTGATAATGAACGGTATTTGAATTCCGAAAGCCGAAAAGTGGCAGAGCAATTGGCCGAAGAATCTATGGTGTTGTTGAAAAACAAAAACAATATTTTGCCATTATCACAATCTGTGAATCAAATTGCATTGATTGGTCCCATGGCTGCCAATAAAAAAAATCTGCTCGGTTCTTGGTCATATAACGGGAAAGAGGCTGATGTTGAGTCAATAAAAGAAGGAATTGAAAAAGAATTTGGCAAATCGGCCACAATCAATTATGCCAAAGGCTGTGAATTTGATAGCAGTGATGAAAGTGGTTTTGCAGCTGCCTCAGAAATTGCCTCTAAATCGGATGTTATACTACTTTGCCTGGGTGAAAAAAAAGAATGGAGCGGCGAAAATGCTTCTCGCTCCAGTATTGCACTACCGGCAATTCAGGAAAAATTAATGATGGCATTGAAAAAGATAGGAAAGCCACTTGTGTTGATTTTGAGCAACGGTCGCCCACTCGAACTGGTTCGTCTGGAGCCGCTTGCCGATGCTATACTCGAAATCTGGCAACCCGGAATAGCTGGTGGTTCTCCATTAGCAGGCATACTTTCGGGTAGAATAAACCCTTCCGGAAAACTGTCCATGACTTTTCCGCTTACAACCGGACAGATACCCACTTATTACAATTCCCGCCCCAAAGCGCGAGCGTATCCAAATAACGGTATTTATCACGATATTCCCACAAATCCGCTTTTTTGGATGGGGTATGGACTGAGTTATACGTCTTATAAATATGGCCCAATAACGATTTCAGCTCCAAAAATAAGAAAAAAAGAAAAGCTTTTTGCCGAAATTGAAGTCGAAAATACCGGTAAAATGACTGGCTTAGAAACTGTTCATTGGTATATTTCCGATCCTGTTTGTACAATTTCACGCCCGATAAAGGAACTGAAATATTTTGAAAAGAAAGAAATTGTTGCCAGTGGCAAGGTGAAATATCGCTTTGAGATAGACCCCATGCGGGATTTAAGTTACAGCAATTCCGAAGGCAAGCGCTTTTTAGAGGTAGGTGAATACTTCATACTTGTAAATGATCAGAAAGTAAAGTTCGAAATTGTTGAATAGGTTTCAGAGATTCGAACTTCACTGTTAATTTTAAATCTAATCAATTTGTTAAATTTCATCTTTAAGACCTGTCCAAAATCCAGACCATTTTTCATGACTAAAGTTATGTCATAAAAAAGCTACTGGCAGGAATTATTTCTATAACTTTACAATTATATATGTAACTATCAGTTTGATTGAAAGTAATTATTGTTCCGTCCTTAACATTAAGTTCGTCCATTGCAATATTAAGTCCTTTCATTTCTCTTTCTTTATTATCAAAATTCATTTCATAGTAAACCTGTATTAAACTTACAACACTCCCTTTTTCTACAATCACGAAATCACATTCAGCATTATTGAGGTTGAAATAGTATTCATTACTAACAAACACTATTGTTCATTATTAATGAACATATAAAGCCCTTATGTAGGTTTCTATTGTATATCAACACAATAGCTAGTTTTTGTTTAGCATGATTCAATTTTAATACATACACTAACAATCTGTGTCAACATCTCCAATAAAACTGACAATGGACATTTACCATGATATTCCTATAAATTAGCTTTTTTTGAATGGGGTATGGGCTGAGTTATACGTCTTATAAGTACAGTTCAATTGATATTTCAGCACAATATTCAAAAAGAACAAGTAGTTAATAGCGAGTCTTAAATATATATGTTAAAATTCTTCTTTAAAACCTGTCCGAAATCCGGACGAATACGTGGAATCAGACAAGATACCATTTATCATAAAATATTATATCCTTTAGTCGGCTTAGTTGCTCTTATCTGGGTGATTATCCGTGTTGTACCCAAACCTTCAAGGGCTTCATACCCATGTCAACAGGCTGCAATCCCTGTTGCTGCAGGATTTTTGGCTTGGCTGGCTGCAACTGGCTTTGGAGTACTATTTATCCGGTTTTCCAAAAAGTATTTCTCCAACAGGCGACTAGTTGCAGCTTCAATTTTAGCTGTAAGTGGAATTCTGCTTTTTGTTGGAGCCCAGTTTATTTATACTACAGATTTTGCCAACGCACAGAATTCAACTGTAACCACTTTTAAATCCGAAAAACCAAATCAGCCCATTGGCATTGCTAAAGGCATTTTCCCAGGGCGTGTAACCTGGATACGTGACACAACGGCAACTCCCTGGGACGGCAAAGGCCTTTGGTGGACGGATTCTGCCATCAATCAAAAAGCGGTTGAAACTATGATTTCTAAATCATTACAAGCATTGACTGGCGAAAAAACAGATGAAAATGCCTGGCAAGCAACATTCAGATTTTTTAATAAAACGCACGGTCGTAAACAATCTGGCTATGACAAAAGTGAATCTATTGTTGTAAAAATCAATCTCAATAACAGTTTTGAACAAAACGATCCGAATAACAACCAGGCCAATGCTTCGTCTCAAACCATTTTGGCATTGCTTAAACAATTGGTGTATAAAGCCGGTGTTCCTCAGAATAAAATCACAATTGTAGATGCTATTCGTGTCATTCCAGACCGGATTTATATTCCTTGCCATCAAGCTTTTCCGGAAGTAAACTGGGTGGATGGAAAAGGAACAAACGGACGAATTAAAAATGTGTGGTATAACAATGCATTTAAATATGCAGTTAAAAATGAAGGTACACCGGATATTCCAATGTGTATCAGAAATGCCACGTACATGATAAATATGCCTTTGCTGAAAGGGCATGAATTTTCGGGCGTTACACTTGCCGCTAAAAATCAATATGGCTCCATTGCAAACCGCGACCACACTAAATACCTGAAAACCTGGCTTGCCAGCAAACCTCAATTCTCTCCGCTGGTGGATTTAATGGCAAGCAAAGAGCTCGACGGCAAAACGATGCTTTTTATTATGGATGGGCTTTTTGCGAATATCTCAAATATACTCGATAACAATAAAACCAACTGCGCTTTCAACAATTTATTTAACGGACAATGGTGCTCCAGCATCTTGATGTCATTTGATGGTGTGGCTTTTGATTCGGTCGGACTTGATTTTTTGGTTTCGGAATTTGGTGCTCATCTGGGTCAAATTTCTTCAACAGATACACGAACTCAGGTTAATCATTGCGATTGGTACCTTCACGAAGCCGCACTCATTGGAAACCCGCCATCCGGAACTGTTTATATGCCTGATGGGGTGAAAATAACAAGTTTGGGCGTTCACGAACATTGGAATAATTCCACCGATAAACGGTATAGCCGGAACCTGAAAACGGGAAATGGGATTGAACTTTTTAAAATATCACCAATTAAATAAATCTCCAAAATGAAGTTAACTGCCTTATCTATAATTGCTTTTGTCATTGTTGCCAATCAACAATTGTTCGCCCAACAAACT
This sequence comes from Bacteroidales bacterium, assembly GCA_038329115.1. Classification (GTDB taxonomy): domain Bacteria; phylum Bacteroidota; class Bacteroidia; order Bacteroidales; family Paludibacteraceae; genus Paludibacter. Next base: position 923 of record JBBQMQ010000004.1, on the reverse strand, counting down.
TATTTAAGTGACAAACTTGAAAAAGCCTGGGAAATTACGACAGGTTTAAATGTAGTAGAATCGTCGCACTATGATGACAATACTAAAACGATTTATACATCCAGTATTGTCGGCAAATACTATGAGAAAGACAGTATGGGTTATATTTCGAAGTTTAGCGAAAACGGTAAATTGATTACGAAAGAATGGGTAAAAGGCTTGAATGCACCAAAAGGTATAAGCTGCTCAAAAACAAAGTTATATGTAACTGATATCGACAGGGTGCTGGAAATAAGTCTGAAATCGGGCAAAATTTTAAAAGAGTATAGGAATGCTAAATCTAAGAGTTTAAACGATGTTTCAGTTGCTCCCAATGGAAGTGTCTATGTTTCGGATGCAGAAGGGAATTGTGTTTTTCAAGTTGGAAAAGATTCGTTGGAAGTACTTCTTGAAGGTCCGGAATTGGAAGCTATGAATGGTATTTTGGCTACAAATGAATTGGTTTATTTGGGCTCGAAAAGCAACTTAATATCTATCAATCCTAAAAGCAAAGAGTTGAAAATAGTGGCCGAAAAGGTGGGGTATATTGATGGTCTTGAGCAAATTGGCGATGGTAAATTTGTAATTTCAAATTTTGGTGGTGGCGTAAAAATGGTTGTTATTGGGAAAGGTACCGAAAAGCTAATCGATACCGAAGCGGCAAAGATAAATGCTGCTGACATAGGCTATATTCCAGGTCTAAAATTGTTGCTTGTCCCGACTTTTAGCAATAATAGGGTTGTTGCTTATAAACTAAAAGATTAATATCTGTTCAAAATATAATACTTTTTTAAATATCTGACATTTAAACGATTAAATAAATATATTTTGGTATAGGCGCTTGGAGCGCACTAATTTTATATTATTTGCCTCCTGCTTTAGCTGGAGGTTAATAGGATTAAATG
>JBBQMQ010000003.1:0-29577 GCA_038329115.1 Bacteroidales bacterium | reverse complement strand
GGTGGTGCTATCAGTACCAATGCAAAAACTGGCAATATCGTTACAATTTCAGGTTGTACGTTTAAAAACACCACTGCACCAAGTACCACTACGAATTACAACGGTGGTGCTATTTATGCTAATGGTACGGTGGTTACAAATGCTTACACCCTGGAAATTGACAATTGTACATTTAATGGCACTAAAGCAGCAACTGGTGGTGCAATTTATTCCGGAGCTGCCATAACATTAAATATAAAAAATTCATTATTCTCAAATTGTCAAACACTTAATACTGTTGCTGGTAACGGACACGGTGGAGCCATTATTTTTCAGACACCGTTTGTCAATATCACGGGTTGTAAGTTTGATGGTTGTACGGACAACGGTCGAGGTTTAATTTACTGGAATGCAGCCTCAACGCATGCAACAATAAAAAAATCTATTTTCACCAATAATACATCCGGAGGAACTACTCAAAATAGTGGTGCAGTTTTTGGTATTCAGAATGCAACATCGTTTGTAACCATCGATAGTTGTTATGCCTATAAAAATACCAGCTCAGCCAATAGTGGCAATATGTCTGCTTCTGTTTTATATTCAGCAGCCGGCAAATCAAATATCACTATCAAAAACTCTACTTTTGTGGGCAATATTGGAAGTTCAACTTTTACACGTTCTGTAACTTATGCTGGAGCTGCAACAACAGCTGATACCATTACTATTCAAAACAGTATTATCTCCAATAATACAAATCTGGCTACTAACGATACTTTGCGTGATGTGGGGCAGTTTAGTGCAATTTATACTAAAATTAGTTATTCGAATATTATCGCCAATGGTAAGTTTATGAACTTTGGAGATCAGACTTCGGGGCTTTTGCCGACAATATATACCAATTTTCTTACAGCTGGAAATATGACTTCCTTAACTACTCCAACTACAATTAATGATATTGTTGGGGCGGCAAATAGCATTTTAGCGGCTTCAAAACCATCATTAGTTGAGTCAACCCGGGTTTCAAATCAATTGTTTGTGAACATCAACCATCAATTAGTTTCAAAAATCGATGGCAACGTTCAGATATATTCAATCAATGGTATGAATATACACCATTCAAAAGTTAGCATCGGTCAAAAAATTGATTTAGCACCTGGTGTTTACATCATTAAATCGACCAGCCAAAATGGAAATTTTGTTCAGAAGATAGTGTTGTAATATTATAGTAAAAAAGTTTTATAGTAAACAAGTAAACGAGTTGCTAACCTACGTAAATAGATATTCGTGTTGTTTGCTTTAAGCGATTATTATAATAAATCCAATAATGAGGCAAGGTAATACTTGCCTCAATTGTTTTTTGTTTATCTTACATCAATTTTTCAACCATGAAATATTCACGACACAACTCGATTACCATCCTGATTTTTATTTATATATTTTTCGGTATACATGTTGAATATTCTCAAGCAAAGTCTTTAAAAACAATCGTTTCACTTGATTCACTCCTTCGTAGTCCAAAAATGATGGAAGTCAATATCAAGAAAATCAACGGCGAAGAAGTAAAATTATTTTATATACAACCTACCGATTGCAAAAAAGGAGGTAAGCGTACAGCGGTAATTTGGATTCATGGCGGTGGTTGGACGGGCGGCATTACCGAAACTTTCTTCCCACATGCTCGCTATTTTGCAAGTCGTGGAGCGGTAGGTTTTTGCATTCATTACCGACTAGTGAAAAAAGATGGAAATACCGTTGCAGATTGTTTGGCCGACTGCAAATCAGCAATACGGTATATTCGTGAACATGCCACAGAATTAGGCATTGACCCCAATAAAATTATTGTCATGGGCGATTCCGCAGGTGGTCATTTAGCATCCTGCCTGGGCACAATTGATGGTTTTGATAACCCCACCGACAATCTGAATATCAGTGCCGTACCCAATGCGATGGTGCTTTACAATCCACTTTCCGATTTTACAACCAGCGTTTTTATAAACCGCATTATTGGTGGTGCTGCCTTGGACAAAAAACCATCTCCCGAAAGTCAAATCCCAAACCCGGAGCAACTTGAATTGGCACGGAAACTATCTCCGCTGTATAATGTTCACAAAAACCAACCGCCCACATTGGTTCTCCACGGATTAGACGATACGGTTATTTTACCAGAACAGTCGCAACAATTTACCGATGCTATGTGCAAAGCAGGCAACCGTTGTGAACTGATTTTACTCCCTGCCACCCGACACGCTTTTGTATGTGTTGAATGGAAATCCACCGAACCCGAAGTAGTAAAAGCTATACGCTTGGCTGATGATTTTTTGATAAAACTGGGTTATTTGAAAGGAGCACCAACCTTGGTGGTGTCTAAAGTACCTGCATGGGAAGCAAAAAAATAATAATTTAGTGAACGTTTCACTCCAATTAAAACGCCTTTTTTCTTCCAAATCTGATAATTTGCACACAGCGCATAGTTCAAGTCTGAGCTTTAGCGGAGACTTGAACTCCTAATTTGGAAGTTTTCAACTTCTTTAGTCAGTTATAAACTGACTTATTTTCAGTCCAAGTCAATAGACTTGAACTATATTTAGTTTCGTATCTTATACTTGCGCTAAAAAGGGAATAAAATCGCGCGGTAGCAGAGGGCTGACGCATTAAAAATTTTTAGCTGGTAAATTGCTTATAAAAAGTCTAATTAACGAGCGACCTTGTCCGATGAGCCGAAAAACAAGTGAGAAAAGCGCAAAAATACTCCTGTTTGACGACCGAAGGGAGGAGTTTGGAGGATTTTAGCTTTTCGAGCGATAGTTTTTCGAGTGAAGCGGGCACAGTCTTGATTTTTTTGCCTACTTTTTGCATCAAGGCAAAAAGTGGGTCGGGGTACAAGGGGCGGAAAGCCCCTGTTAGTAAAGAATATTATTTTAATGCGTCAGCTTTGCGCGGTAGCAGAGTTTTATTCCCAAAAAATCAATTATCTTTGCATCAACCATTTTCCAAATAATAATTTATGAACACAGTTAACGTACAAATCAACATTTCAAGTCCAACCGGACGTCGTTTACTTCGTGAAGTGGAAAAACACCCCAGAGTGGCTAAAGTTGAACAACAATTGCCCGAAGCTATTGCCGGACAAAAAATGTATACACTCGAAGAGTCATATAATGAGTGTTGTGATATTCTTAGCAAAAATTATGGGGTTGATGTTCGTAAATTGTGAATAGATACGCCCTTGTTATTTCTGAAGAGGCACAGGTAGATTTAAGAACTTTATCTGATGTTATAAGTTATCAATACAAGGCACCGTTAACAGCTATAAGATATTTGGATAGAATTTATTTTGAAATTAAAAAACTCTCGCATAGTGCCGAAAGTTTCACCATCCAAACCCGTACATCATTCCATCAATACGGTCCAAACCCACGAATGATTACATGTGAAAAAATGGCAATCATTTACAACCTGATAAATAATGTCGTATATATCCGCAGAGTAATACCATCATCATCTATTGCCGGATTATAATTTTGATTTTCATTATAATATCCACTTTGCTGCCGAACGAATGCTTCGTGTGGCATTTTATTTTTTTCCTTTTTTCTTCCAAGTCTGATAATTTGCACACAGCGCATAGTTCAAGTCTGAGCTTTAGCGGAGACTTGAACTCATAATTTTGAAGTTTTCAACTTCTGTAGTCAATTATAAACTGACTTATTTTCAGTTCAAGTCTATTGACTTGGACTATAGTTAGTTTCGTATCTTATACTTGCGCTAAAAAGGGTTTAATTGACCAAAAAGCATTAAATAGTACAGTTAGAAAAATATATACTCTCCATTCCTAACCCACAACAAGCTCTCATTAGACTTGTGCTTATCTTTTTAATGAAGTTTTTACTCCAAGTAAAACTCACACCTCTACCTATTTCCTACAGATGTAACATCTTTACCATACATTGAAATTATTTTACCATTACTTCCAAAATCATAGTTTTATATTTGTAGCGTCAATTTGAACTCATTTAGTTCGCTTAAATCTTAAAATTCTAATGTTATGAAAAAAATATTACTTTCGATTGTTTTTGTGCTGATAGTGACGATGGTGAATGCCACAAATTATTATTGGGTAGGAGGCGTTGGTTCTTCAGGAACACCTAAGGACTGGAACTCTGGATCTAATTGGAGTCTTACAACGGGAGGTAGTGCAGCTAGTGCAGTTCCCGGAAGCGGTGATGTTGCTATTTTTGATGGATCGACAAATAATATTAGTCCATTTGTCAATATTGGTGGTTTATCTATTACTATTGCCGGACTACAAGTTTATCCGTTAACTACTAATAATGTTGTACAATTTGTAAATAATTCCACTTCTTTTACTATTGCGGGCGACCTAACGATTAATAAATTATCCACTACTGTTTATGGGCAGATTTCTGACTATGGCGTGAATACCTTTACCGTACAGGGAAATATTAATACCAATGCATCGGGTTCTTATGCTTTAGTAACTATACCAGCAACCAACTCAAGTTTATCAGCAGGTAAAATTGCAATGACTGGAGCTACTCCGATCATACAAGATGTTCCTACTACTGCTGCAACAGTTACTGCAACTGTTTCTGCGAATAAAGTAACAGCATTGACTATAACGAATGGCGGCTCTGGTTATCTTGCTGCACCAACAGTTGCTTTTTCAGGGGGTGGGGGTGCTGGTGCTGCTGCTACATTAACTTTGACTAACGGAGTAGTTACTGGGTATAATATATCAAATGGCGGAACAACGAATTATACTAGTACTCCAACAGTTACTCTTTCATATGGTAGTAATATCGGTTTTCAAAATCTGGATATTTCGGGATCATCAAACGTAACTTTCAATACGGGAAATGCTTTGGCAATTAATGGTAACCTTAATATTCAAGCAGGCGGTAAGCTTACCATTACCAGAACGTTACAGTTTGTTTCAACAATCCCTACTGGGAGTAATCCATTCAATTCGCCGGGTACTATTTCCGGCGCTGGTGTAATAGTCGGTAACACGGCATGGTCTCTAATAACGCAAGGTACTTTACCTGCATCTTATACGACATCTAATTTACAATCGATAGGAACAGTTAATCTAGATAACACTAGTGCTACTACCAGTTCAATCAATAGTCTCACACAACAAAGACCAAATTCAACCGTAACAATGGGTACAGTCTTTCTATCATCAGGTATCCCTACAATTGCCGTAGGTGGTGGTGTTACTCTAAGCGGAGGTGTGTTAAATGACGGTGGTAATACCATCACTGTAGCTGGTGGTACTTCGATTTCTAGTACAAACACCACTCTGGGTGCAGCTGTGCATACTGGTACAGGAAGGCTAAAATTAATAAGAACAAGTGCGAACCCACTATTAGTTACGGCAGGAAAGACTGTATCAGTTGGTAATATAGAAATTGGTAGCACTTCGAGTACTGGACCTTATATTGTGGGTGCTGCAACTAATCTAACTATTAATGGAACACTTACTATTTCAAAAGCTACAGCAGGAATTATCAATGCAAGTGGATCAACTATTACATTCCAAAATGCAGATGTGCCTGTTTTATTGAGTGCTGCTGGAACAATTACAACAGACGCAAGTACTGTATTAAATTTTGGATCAGCTGGTAATACTGGAGGAGCTGCTTTTACAATTCCAAACAGTTTATTTGCTGCTGCGCCTGCTATTGCAAGCTTTACTGTCAATAGAGATAATCCATTGACATTTAATAATCAGGCTTTAACGGTATCTGGTACAACAACCATTACAGCTGGTACGTTGGCTATGGCAACTACTCTAACTACGACTGGTGGTGCAACTGTAAATGGTACATTCCAGTTGAATGAAGGAGGTTGGGCTACTTCAGGTACTTGGACATATGGTGCAGCAGGAACATTAGCATTCAATAAAAGTTCAGCAGCCTACACAGTAAATAATACCGATGTTTTTTGGCCTACAACAAGTGGTCCAACCAATGTGTCAGTTTTGCAGGGTGGTTTAACTTTGAACAGTTCAAGTCGTACTGTATCGGGTTTATTCCAAACAGCATCAGGCGTAACACAAACAAATTCAACACTCACCTTAAATGGAACAGCACAAATCAATGCCGGTGGTTTTTTTAATGAGTCTCCAACTTACGGCTCATCGTCTACTTTAATTTATAATACAACTTATGGAACATCTAACGAATGGACTGGCGGAGCTTCAAGCTCGGTAGTAGCAGGTTCTGGTATTCCGGCTAATGTGACAGTGCAAAGCGGAACTGTAACCTTAGGTGGCGGTCGCGGCATTCCTGGTAATTTAACGGTAAATAGTAGTAATGGGCTTGTTTTAAATGCTACATCTGGAGATTTATATTTGGGTGGCAATTTAACTCATAACGGAACTACTTGGACAAACAATGGTCGTGCCGTGTTTTTTGTAGGAAGTGGTACACAAACAGTTAGTGCAAGCAGTGGTACGCAGTATTTTGATTATTTGATTTTAGATAAATCTGCGGGTAGTGTACAGCTGAGCAACAGTCCGGCTACAAGCGTAACCATAAATAGTACTTCGGGTAATGTATTACAGCTAAATAATACCGGATCGTTGGATTTGAATGGACAAACATTGACATTAAACAATAATGGTGGTACTATAAAATTGAATGCAGGTTCACGTTCCATCAACTCTACACTGGCAAATGGCACATTAGCAATCAATGGCACGAAAACAGTTAACAATGGTGGTACACTTACCACTGATGCTAATACCACCATAGCTATTGCCGCAGGATTTGACCCGGGAGCAAGCCTGACAAGTATAAATGGTACATTGAAAATAAATACAAGTGGATATATTGCAAACAATTCGCCAGCTTATGGTGCTTCTTCCCGATTGATTTACAACAATGGTGGAAGTTATAGTACTAGTCTGGAATGGCCTTCTTCCAACGCACCTGCAAATGTAACAGTTCAATCAAGCGGAACCAGTGTTACTCCAAATGTAAATAAAACGATTTCAGGTGATTTAACTGTTGGTTCTGGAGCAATTATGAACATTGCCGCAGGCAAACAACTCACCATTTCCACTTCGATGACCAATAATGGTACTTTGAATTTGCGATCAACAGAAACTGATGGAACTGCAACTATTCTTACTCCGGCAACTATTAGTGGAGGTGGAACTTCAACCGTTGAGCAGTTTTTAACTGGTGGTCGTAACTGGTATCTGTCCAGCCCGGTAACTGGTGCCAATGCAACTACTGTGCTTGCTACATCTACTGCAAGCACCAAACCATCGTCGTTTGTATGGTACGATGAGACCAAGGGTTCTGGTGTACCAACAACTCCATGGACAACCGAGGCATCTACACTTACACCAATGAAAGGTTATATTGCCGTAAATGATATCAATACTCCAAGTACCGATGGTACAATTACATTTAGCGGCACATTAAATACCGGCGATTATTCAACCGATGATGCGAATTCGTTAACGTTATCGGCTACAGACGTGAAAGATGGTTTTAACTTAGTAGGCAATCCATATCCTTCGTATATTGATTGGAACCTGGCAGGCAAAACAAATCTGAATGCTACTATGTGGTACCGTACCAAAGAAGCGGGTGGGTATAAATTTTATACTTATAATGGCACAGCTGCTGCCTACGGTGGAGGCGAAGTTGGTATACCGGCCAATGTTTCGAGCAAAATACCACCTTTGCAAGCATTTTGGGTAAGAGCAGAAGGCGGTCATGGGATATTGTCTTTTGCTAACAGTCAGCGCACTCACTTATCTGGTACTAATCCGTTGAAAGCACCGGCTGCAAAACAAAATGTTCAGCAATTAATTCGTCTTCAGGTTTCGAATAACACCAACAACGATGAAGCTGTATTGTATTTCAATTCAAATGCTTCCAACGGTTACGATGCGTTCGATTCACCAAAAATGAGCAATGGAAGCGCAGCCATTCCCGAAATTTATACCGTCGCAGGAACTGAGCAAGTGGCTATTAACGGCATGAATACCTTGCCGTTAGATACAGAAATTCCACTTGGATTTATGACCAAAACATCCAATGCATTTACACTAAAGGCAAGTGAGCTGACCAACCTGCCCGAAGGAGTTAAGGTAATACTAAAAGACAATGCAACAGAATTTGATTTGACTAATGGTGCTGATTATAGTTTCAGTTCTGATGTGGCTAACTCAACAGGTCGTTTCAGTATTATTTTCCGCTCGGCTGGAGTGGCTACTTGGTTGCTTGATAGTTATGATGCAAATGTATTGGTTTACCGTACTGCCAACAATCAAATTCAAGTGAAGATTAATGCAGAAATAAGTGCTAATGCATCGGTTTCGGTGTATAACTCTGTTGGACAGAAATTGGTGAACAAACGGTTGACGAGTAATGAATCGATCGTAGATGGAATATCTGCTGCGGGCATTTATGTGGTGGCTGTTACAAATAACGGAAAAACCACAAACAGAAAAGTGGTAATTAATTAATCATTTCATTGGATAGAAAAATATGAAAAATACAATTGAATCAACTCTACAAAAAAGAGTTTATTGCTCACCACAAATAGAACGTATTCAACTTGACAATGAAATATCGTTGGCACTAGAATCTACTCCTCCAAGTTTTGAAGGCTCCAATCGGCTGAATCAAGGTCAGGAATACTTTGACAACAGTCCGTTAAAGTCATTTGCATAGTTCCAACCACAAAACAGTGAATGTGAGAGTAAATAAAAATCGAAGATGTCAACCTATGGCATCTTCGATTTGTGTTAGATATATTAATTGGAATTCTAATCAGTTTATTTATACAGTTATTGCACTTAGTCCATAAAACCAAAATATGAAAAAGGTATCATTCATCATTGTTATTCTTGCATTAAATTTTAATGTGAGTTCTGCCAAAAATCCGGAAACGCACGAATCTCGGCGTTCACCTGTCCATCAGGTTTTTCAGTTTATGCAAAGTGGAACTTGCACTGAATGGGCAGACAGTTCCAAAACGAAAGCGACTCTTTACCTTTGGATTCCTGAAACTTGTAAGCAATTGCGTGGTTTGCTAATTTTATGTAACAATGTGCCGGAACATATGCTGGTAGGTCATGCTGCTATCCGGAAAGTATGTGAGGAGAACAAGCTCGGCATTATTTGGAGTACGCCTTCGTTTATGAATTTCCGAAAAACGATAACGAAAGAAGGCAAAACCTTGAATATGGCGTTGGAATATACAACCACAGTCAACTTTTTGCAGCAAATGCTCAACGGATTGGCTGAAACATCGGGTTATGCAGAAGCAGCTACCGTTCCATGGTTACCTATGGGCGAATCTGGACATTTGCTGATGGTGGATGCGTTGATGGAACAAAGTCCTGAACGCTGTATGGCAGGAATTTTTATAAAAAACAATCATTTACCACCCAAAAACAGAACAGTTCCTGCTTTGGTGGCTTTTGGCACAGCGCAAGAATGGGGTCAGGACAAAGTGGATATTCGCACCCGTTGGAATGACGTAGGAAGTGCGTATGAAGGTATTCTGAAACAGCGAAAAGACAATCCAAACTGGCCGTTGAGTTATGTTATCGATGGTTCGAGCGGTCATTTCGATTGTTCGGAAAAACTAGTCAATTATTTTGCTCGTTACATTGATTTAGTATCAAAAGCACGACTATCAGACGATGGCAGCTCCAAACTGAAACCGATTGCTTTAGAAAAAGGATTTCTGGCCGATATGCCGGTGCCGGGTCATGAAAATCACCCGGTTATGCCATACACTGCAGGAACAGAAGCATCATGCTATCCCTGGTTTTTCGATCAACAGAGTGCATTGGAAGCACAGTCATTTGCACAAATAAACTGGAAAGCCACCACACAGATTCCCGCATTTCTGTACGACAGTGGCAAAATCGTCCCCTTTATTTTCAATGGGATTTCGAAGTTAGTTCCCACAGACATGGGCGATAATGGTATTACGTTCAGTTTTCAGCCGGTAATGCTCAATCAAATACCGGCTAATTTCACCGTTGGAGCAGGTGAAAAATTATCAAAAACCAATGAAATACCAGTTCTCGAATGGACTTGTGGGCAATTTAAACCTATCGGAAACAATAAATTCCGCATTTCGCTTGACCGCATGTATCCAACCATGACGAGTTATCTTGGTGTGCGTCAGAAAGGAAATGACAGCATCCGAGCCATTTTTCAACCCGGTGGACTGACACTATCCAAAAACAACGTTGGAAAACCTCAAAAAATCAGCTTTGTGAAAATTCAGAATGTAATTGCCGGTACAAAATCAATTCCGCTTGTTGCTACTTCCGATTCCGGTTTGCCGGTCGATTTTTATGTAGTGGCGGGTCCGGCAATAGTCGAAAACGGAAAACTTGTATTTACAAAAATCCCTCCTAAAAGTACATTTCCTGTTAAAGTGACAGTGGCTGCCTGGCAATGGGGCAGAGCAAATGACCCCAAAATTAAAACGACAGAAATTATAAAGCAAGAATTCGATATAATTGTTCTCAAACACAACCATAATAATAAATGACAAACTCTTGCTATTTAATTGATTTATAGAATAACTAAAAAACGCTTCAAAAGTGAAAATGCAACAATTTTACTGCCTTTTGATACTATTTTTTTCTTCAAGAACAGACATAATCAATATCTTTGCAAGGTAATTCTTCAGCTTTGAGTTTGAAAATCTACAAATCTTAAATAAATGTTATAAAAAAAATGCACATGTTCAGAAAAAAAGAAAAATGGGTGTTATTGCTGATACTGGTTTCAATCAGCTTTGCTCTTAGTGCCCAAACTAAAACAATCGTCGGTACTGTAACCGATAAACAAGACGAACCACTTCCGGGCGTTACTGTTAAAATAAAAGACAGTCAGGAAGGAACTATTACTGCATTTAATGGTAAGTATTCCATTAAAACTAGTGGAAAAGCAACACTGGTGTTTAGTTTTTTAGGGATGCAAACTGTAGAAGTCCCAATAAATAATCAACTGGTTGTAAATGCTATTCTGGAAGAAAAAGCAACGCAACTTAATGATGTGGTAGTGGTAGGTTATGGTTCTGTGAAACGCAAAGACGTTACCGGAGCTGTCGGGAAAGTAAATATTGAGCAAATGAATGCTGCCCCGGTATCAACCATTGATCAGGCATTAGCAGGTAGAATTGCCGGTGTGAATATCGTTGCCGCTGATGCAGCCCCGGGAGCACAGGCTCAAGTAACTATTCGAGGTGGATCATTGTCACAAGATGCTTCGCCACTTTATGTTATTGATGGTTTCCCCATGGAAAACTTCGATATGGCAACCCTGGACCCCAGAAATATTGAAAGTATTGACATATTAAAAGATGCTTCTTCCATCGCTATTTACGGTTCGCGTGGTGCAAACGGGGTAATCATTATAAATACCAAACAAGGTACAATAGGCAAACCAACATTGAAATATAGCTACAATTTTGCAATGACATCTGAACCTGTTATGCCCAAAATGATGAATCCTTATGAATATGTAAAGTTGCAACAAGAAATTGCGTCAAAAGATGGACTGTCACAATACAGCACATTCAATAAAATGTATTTGGATAATGGCACAACTCAGCGGACACTAGATTCCTATAAAGATGATAAGGGATTTAACTGGCCGGACATACTGATGAGCAATGCTCCAATGCAAACTCATTCTCTTGGGTTGTCAGGTGGAACTGCCGAAACAAAGTATAGTCTGAATTTAGGATACGTAGATCAGAAAGGAACTATCCTAAATACCGGAATGAACCGATATAACATACAGGCCAGCCTTGAGCAACGGTTAAATAAAGCTGTGAAATTACAGTTTAAAGCCACACATAGCACCATTAGTACCCGAACTAATTCGGTAATGAATAACATGCGTCAGTACCGACCAACATCCGGCATTGGTGGACAGGATTTATTAATCTCAGAGCTAGATAGCGCCATGTTGTCTGGTGGAGATATTGAATATGGAATTGATCCATCAATTTTGATTAATCCACTTCAACAAGCTGAAAATGAATACGATGTCAGAAAACAAGCTACCACTCAGATTAATGGAAAACTCGAATGGAGGTTTCTGAAAGACTTTATATTCACATCATCTGTTGGTGAAACATTTACGAATACAAACAGGGAACAATTTTACAACTCAAAAACGGTTCAGGGGATGCTTTTTCAAAGACGTACTTCCAGTGATGCCAGCGTAAGTTCAACAACTGTTATTAATGCTAATGGTGTAAACGGAATTGTTGACAACCAAAATGTATCCAATTTCCTGAATGAGAACTTGCTTAGTTACCGAAAAAAAATTAATAAAAATAACTCATTGGATGTGATGGTGGGGCTTACTTACCAAAAGAGTCAGTTTCAGTCTGAGACAATTAAAGCCATCAATATGACTCCTGATTTTGAATACTTAGGACTGTACAATTTATCTTCGGGAACTATTACTACTGCAGGATCTGGCACGCAAACCGGCTATAATGGCTCATCTAACCAATTGTTATCCTATTTAGGTAGAATAAATTATAACCTAATGGATCGCTATTTATTTACAGTGAATTTTAGAGCAGATGGTTCTTCAAAATTTTATAAAACAAATCAATGGGGTTACTTTCCTTCAGGAGCTTTTGCCTGGCGTTTATCAAATGAGCCATTTATGCATTCACTCAAAGACGTAGTGAATGATGCTAAAGTACGTTTAAGTGCGGGTTCTGTTGGCAATAACAGGGGTGTAAATGACTTTTCGTATTTATTGGAACTTGGTCAGTTACAGAAATTCAGATCGTATTCTTTTGATGGTTTGACACTAACCAATGGATTGACTCCATACTTCTATTCAAACAAAGATTTATTGTGGGAAAAAACAACCGAATTCAATATCGGTACCGATTGGTCTTTATTTGACGATAAACTGAACTTAACTGCCGATTATTATAGGAGAGTAACATCAAAATTTCTGATGGCTAAAAACATTGCATATTACAACGGATACTTTAATGGAGGTAATACACGATATGAAAACGTGGGTGATGTATTGAATCAAGGTGTTGAATTAACAATAGGTGCTGCCTTGGTACAGACAAAAAAACTAACATGGACAGTGAACTTTAATACAAGTTACAATACCAATAAAGTATTGGAAATTGCTAAGGGAAATGATGTACTGGTTCAGGGTGGTCCGGACAACATCAGTGCATTGTGGGTAGCAAAAACCGGAGGCAATATCTCACAATTTTATGGCTTTATGAGCGATGGTTTGTATCAGGCAGATGATTTTTATTCCAATCCGAATGGCAGTTATACACTAAAACCTGATGTAGTACGGTTTGCAACCCTTAAAAATGCCAACTATCCACCACAACCGGGCGATAGAAAATACAAAGATTTGAATGGTGATGGGGTAATAGATGATAATGACCGAACTACACTTGGCTCACCACTTCCGTTTCTTACCGGTGGTCTTACAACTAATATCATGTGGAATGGCTTTAATGTTCAGGCATTTTTCCAATATAGCTATGGAAATAAAGTGCTGAATTATAACAGATTGAAGTTTGAAGAATCGGGCAGATACTGGAATCGTGGAAATATGTATGAAACCTTCACGAATCGCTGGACTCCAGAGAATACAAATACAGATATACCAAGAATTTTGGAATCTACCGGAGGTGGTGATGTGAGTGTTGCAACTCCAAGGGTAACCGATAAGTTTGTGGAGGATGGTTCATTTATTCGTTTCAAAACACTGTCCGTTAGCTATACGCTTCCTAAAAAAACAATCTCAAAAATAAAAATAGCAAACCTTATGTTTGTTTTCTCAGCCCAGAATATTGCAACGATTACAAAGTATTCCGGACAAGATCCTGAAGTATCTAATTATGGTGGTGTAAATACCAAAAAAGGTACAGGATACACAGAAATTACAAATACTACATCGTATTCAGCTATGACAGGTGGAATGGATAATGCAGCATATCCGCGTTCATTGGTATTAACCGGCGGTGTAAACATAACTTTCTAAATTTATAATATTATGCAAACCAAAAATATTTTAAAATTAATCATTCCGGTTATACTTTTCAGTCTAACAGCTTGCGATATAGATCTTACTTTAACAAGCACAAAGCCAAACCTTCAGGTTCCTTCTGAAGCATTGATGAAAGGAATGCTCACAACGGCATACAGTACATTAACAACCGATAGAAGCACGTATGGATACGGGCTTTGGGGTGCCATTAACGGATGCGATACAGATGAATCGTTCTATAAAACTACGAATAACTCCGACCTAAATACCATCGGACTCCATAATTGTAACAGTACTACCACAACCCATATTCAGGAAAGTTGGAGGGCTTTTTATGAAATAGTTGAGTCCTGCAATATCGTTATTGAAATGGCGAAATCAGTGAAAATGGACGAAGCCAAAAAAGCCGACATGGTTGGTCAAGCAATGACTTTGCGTGCATTTGCACATTTTATGCTTGCCGTACATTTTGGACCGGTACCAATAAGAAACATACCTGTACATTTAATGACTAACCTGGATTTACCTCGTGACCCGGTAAAAGATGTGTGTGCCTTTGCAGTGAAGGAACTAAGGGCTGCTGTTCCTATGTTGAATGAAATAACCACTACTAAAACTACTTCTTATATTACTAAATCGGTAGCTGAAGGTTTATCGTTGCGGGTTGGATTGTATATGGCTTCACATCCCGATATAAAAGAGGTGGCCATGTATGACTCAGTAGCCGTATGGGGTAAACAGTTAATCGATAGAAACATATATGGTTTGAACACTACTACATTTACAATTAAAGGTAGTAGTGGAATTACAGAAACATTGCCCGGATATGCACGTGTTTTTGTAAACAATATGCAAAACAATGTATTGACAGGTTCTAACACAGAAGCTATGTGGGATTGTACATTCTTTATGAAATCATCTACTACCGGAACTTACCAAGCATGGAATAATGGATATATAAACTGGCTCGGTTCATATATGGGCGTTGATTGTGCCGACCCTTCTACAGCCACTACTAAAATAGGTTATGCTAATCCTCAGTTTCGTCCACATGCCACATTGTGGAACAAATACGAAAAAGGTGACTTACGCCGCGATTGGAATGTTTCCACTTACGCATATAAAGCCACTGATAATGCAAGATATTCTTACATTTTATATGGTTTTCCTAGCACTATGGGAATACCTGCTGTAAATGCAAAACTGACATTTGTAGTGAAAGGCGACAAATTGACTGACGAAACAATTATTGAAAATGCGGGAACTGGCTATACAGATGGCGTGTACGAAATAACAGTGCATGGAGTATCTAATGGATGGGTTACTACATTGCCAGTTACTACTTCTTCCGGAGTGGGTACAAAGTTTAGTGTTACAGTTGCAGGCGGTGCTATTTCAACGGTAAAAATAGTAGGAACCTCAGCTTCAGGCTATATGAATGTATATTCCCGTGGAATTGGTAAATGGAGAAGAGAATATGAAATTAATTATACCTCGCCACGCGAACAATATAATGGTTCATGTAATTTCCCAATTCTCAGGTATGCCGATGTATTGCTAATGAGTGCCGAAGCTGCTTTGCTCAAAACAGGTGCTGAAGGTGCAAGTGTGACCGACGGTATTGGCTATTTGAATATAATTCGCAATCGTGCTGGCTTAGCCAATATCAGTTCATACGATTTACCGTATATTCAGGATGAACGTTCACGCGAGCTTTGTTTTGAAGGAGTCAGAAGGATGGATCTTATTCGTTGGGGATACGATAAATACAAAGCTGTTTACGATAAAATAGTAGACGATGCTAAAGTGTATGGTTCAGACGGAGCTGCCAGTCCTGCTTATAAAAATGATGCTGGCATCAACTCTGCCGGCAATAACGATCCCCGACCAATATATGCTATCAAAGCTTTGATGACTAACTACACTAAATACTCTTTAATGCCAATTCCTAACAATGAAATAGGGCGTGCAT
Source organism: Bacteroidales bacterium (assembly GCA_038329115.1). Lineage (GTDB taxonomy): Bacteria > Bacteroidota > Bacteroidia > Bacteroidales > Paludibacteraceae > Paludibacter. Next base: position 13,554 of record JBBQMQ010000003.1, on the reverse strand, counting down.
CAAATACATTTTATCAAAATCAAGGATGGTAACAAGATAATTAATAATTGAAAATTAACAATTAATATGAAGACAAATATAAAAATATTGCTTATTTCGTTGGTTGCTTATGTGTTCAGCAGTTGTAGCGATGAACGGGCATTGGTAATTGCCCCGGAGAATTTTGAAGTAAAAGTTACCGATCAGCTAAAAGTAATAACAGATACTTTTGTGGTGAATGTAAATGAAAAAATCACGTTCAACTTCCCAAATGGCTGTCCGGATGAGATTTTGTTTTACTCTGGTGAGTCAGCTAAAGAATACCGCTTTGCTGACCGTAGTTTGTATAACGCTGCTGCTGTAACTCTTTTCGAATCAAAAGTTACGGTTAACACTACTATCAATAGCTTTGATGCTGCTATTTCAAAAGATTATTCATTGGTTGCTATATCAGGATTAAGTAAATATACGTCTGATGAATTTAATAAATCTACTAAAACAGAATTGATTAAGCTGAGGGCAAGTTCAACTGCAGCTACTGCTGTTGCTGATAATTTTAGCATTACTTCAGTTTCAAGTCCAATAAATCTGTCGGTAGGTGATCTTAATCTGGCTATTTTGGCGAAAAGTGCTGATGCTACTAAGAACATGCTTTCTATTGCCACTACTGGTGTTGTGGTTACAAATACTGAAACCCGAAATTATGGTTTTGTTAAGAATGGAATTACAGTGGCAAACCTGAAAACTGTCACCTACCCTATTGTTTCAAATTTGTTTAAGGATGCTGCTTGGGCGCAATTCGCTCCCGATTCAACCATTGCTCCCGGCACATCTGTCAAAGTAGCTAATGCTTTAGGATATTCCTGGAATACGGGTGAAATTGGCGTTAGTTATGCTCCCGCAATAACGGGTGGCGCTGTTTCAGTCAATAAAAATGCAGTAGCACTCGCTGTTAACTATCCGCTATCAGTGAGTACACCACTTGATGCCACCAAAGTTGTTGCTGCGGGAGTATCTCCTTCAGAGGCAAGTTTGGTAAGCCGAGGCTTAAATCCAGCTGCTGTTATACCCGATGCAGCCATTATTGTAAAAAAAGTAGACCAAAGTTCTATGCTTTATTATCAGTATATTTACAAAGAAAGAGGTGTATATAAGGTTTCAGTTGTTGGAATAAATGTTGGTACAAATGGTACTTCTAAAGTGGTTAGAGAATTTGTAATTTTAGTTAAGAATAGTGCCGATAATATTTGACAGTATCAATATTTTTGAATAAAAAGACTTAAAATCATATGATTGCAGTGAATTAATATTTTATTATTCACTGCAATCATTTTTTTGTTATTTTTACAACCGAATTTAAAAACTAAAACTCACATAAAATGAAAAGAGTAACGATTTTATTCCCGATCCTGATGTTTTCACTGATTTTTGCAAAAGCTCAACCAATCAATCAGTCAACCAATCAACCATTTAACTATATTTCCAAAGTCTGGGTGGCCGATAATGGAGATGGAACCTATAAAAATCCCATTCTACATGCCGATTATTCCGATCCGGATGTGATTCGTGTTGGCGATGATTTCTATATGACGGCTTCCAGTTTCAATGAAGTACCGGCTTTGCCCATTCTTCATTCCAAAGATTTGGTAAACTGGAAAATCATTGGGAGTGCCTTTCTATACCAACCACCTTTTGCCCGGTACGATACAGTAACCCACGGCGGAGGCGTTTGGGCTCCTGCAATGCGTTTTCATAAGGGCGAATTTTACATTTATTACCCCGATCCGGATTACGGTATCTGGATGGTAAAAACCACCAATCCTGCAGGTCGGTGGAGCGAGCCTTTATTAGTTAAAAAATCGCTGGGATGGATTGATCCTTGTCCGTTTTGGGACGAGGATGGTAACGCCTATCTCATAAACGGAATGGCGGGAAGCCGTTCGGGAGTAAAAAGTGTATTGATTTTGAATAATATGAGCGAAGATGGCACCAAATTACTGGATAATGGGGCTATAGTATTCGACGGACATGCTAAACATCCTACTGTAGAAGGTCCAAAGATGTATAAACACAACGGCTATTATTACATTATGGCGCCGGCGGGGGGCGTGGGAACGGGTTGGCAATTAGTATTGCGCAGCAAAAACATTTACGGACCTTATGAGGAAAAAATTGTATTGGAAAAAGGAAAATCCACCACCAACGGACCTCATCAGGGTGGTTGGGTAGATACACAAACAGGCGAAAGTTGGTTTATTCACTTTCAGGATAAAGATGCTTACGGACGAATTGTACATCTTGAACCAATGAAATGGGTAGATGACTGGCCTATGATGGGTATTGATAAAGATGGAAATGGTATTGGCGAACCGGTAATGACATATAAAAAACCGAATGTAGGTAAAACCTGGCCAATAGAAACTCCGCAGGAATCAGACGAATTCAACGAACCGCAAATTGGACTGCAATGGCAATGGCCTTCCAACCCTAAAAGCAACTGGTGTTTTCCTGCCGGTGCGGCTTATGGTTTTCTGCGTATGTTCAATGTGCCGATGCGCGATGGCATCACTAACTGGTGGAATGTGCCGAACCTGTTGACACAGAAATTTCCTGCGCCCAATTTCAGTGCAGTAACCAAGTTTACTTTTACCGCCCGCACTCCCGACGAAGAAGCCGGACTAATAGTAATGGGCATAAACTACGCACGAATTTCATTGAAAAACACCGATAAAGGACTGATGATTTATCAGGCTGTGTGCAATAACGCCGAAGGTGGCAAACCCGAAATGCGGAGTACCGAAGAAAAAATGCTGAATAATACCGTTTATTTTAAAGTAAAAGTTGAAAATGTGTTGCCCGATTCACCAGAATATGTCAAATTTAATACTGCAGAAAATAGCAAATGGGGAAATGCTAAATGTACATTTAGTTACAGCACCGATGGCAAAATATTCAAACAAATTGGTGAATCTTTCGCAGCCAAAAAAGGCAAATGGATAGGTGCAAAAGTTGGTATTTATGCCGTGCGCCAGGGCAAAACCTACGAAACAGGTTATGCAGATTTCGATTGGTTTAGAATTGAAAAATAAGATTAAATAGATATGGAAGTTGTTTTGAAATGACTAATTTAAATTGAGTTGCAAGTATAAATATATCACTTTTATTGCATTATGGGGTTAATGTAACAATTTTACCTTGATTTGAAATGATTTTACCATTAAAGATGGTAGGTTAACCATATATTTGTCTCGTGGTATAATCAAAAAAAAACAATCATTTATACTCTAAAAATTTAATTATCATGAAAAAACTTTTCACACTTGCAATGATTTGTTTCATTGCTGCTTCCGTGGAAGCAAAAATTTATTATGTAACCAACACAGCAACCACTGTTGCAACTGCTGGCATTGCTTGCGACTGGAATAATCCGGTAACATTAGCTTCAATCACTAGTATTGCGACAACAGCAACTGATTCTATCTGGGTAAAAGCAGGTACTTATTATGTTGATCGTACTGCTACAGCAAATAGAGCTGCAATTTTTATTAATAGCGGTGTAAAACAGATTTATGGTGGTTTTGCTGGTTCAGAATCCTCTCTTTCACAACGACTAAGAACCGATTTGGATGGGAATGGAATTATAGAACCATGGGAATTTACAAACCAAACTATTTTTGATGGTACTAATATTTCAGATTATACTGTTGCCGTAACTTCAAGAAAAGAAATATATCAAACGGGAACGCCTACTACCACAGGGTTAAGTATTCTTACTCCAAACAAAAAAACAGTAATTTCTTTCGAAGGTGGAGCAAGTCACATTTTAGATGGTGTAGTAGTTCAAAATGGAAAATACGATGGTGATAGTTATGGTTCTGGTATAAATTTGACTGTTGCAACTACAGTTCGTAATTGTATCGTTCGCAAATGTTTTTCGACACGTCAATTTGATTTGACAAATGGTGCCAGTATTAGCGCTGGTGCAGCCATTCTTGTATTTAGCCCACTAGCAACTATTGATGGTTGTTTGATTGAAGGCAATACTGCGGGTCCACTTTTGCCTGGTTCATATACAAGTGGTGCCGGTGTTTGTTTATCACAGGGCACATTGAGTAATAGCGTAGTACGAAACAATATTAGTTATGTCCGCTCAGCCACTGCTGCAGGTGTCGGTTTTGCAGCCGGTGAATTAACAGCTTTAGGTCTTACTTTTACAATTAATACAGCTCAGAATGGCATCCTACGTGCTGCTGGTGTATATATGTCGGGTAATGCTATAAACAAAAGAGCGCCATTAGTTATTAATTGTTTAATAGCCAATAACGAGGGAATTTCTTATGACCCTAATTCTACTGGTGCTACCGTTTATGGTGCTGGCGTAACTATCGATGCTGCTGGCGTAATTATTAACTCAACCATAGTAAATAACAAAATGAGTTTTGCAACACTCAACACATCAAATGCTATACCAACAGCAGCTCTCGAAGGTATTGGTATATATATGAGGTCAGGTACTCCATATACTACTACAACGCCAGCATTGTCAAAATACAATATTGCTTCAATTTATAATTGTATTGTGTTGGGCAATCAGGGAAATGCAGCAACTTTAGATACTAAGGCTGATATTTCTGTCAAAACAAATGTGGCTTATGCTCCAAACGAAGCTTCCACAGCAGTAACTAATGCATCAACTCTACAACCATTTAATATTATGGATGTGAAAAATTGCATAGTAGGAGGGGCAAGTATAAATTGTGATCCATTAGGTTCAACAGGAACAGTTGTTGGTAATAATGGCGTGTTGTCGGCATCAATTACTTTCGCCACAAATCAAAAAACTATGACTCAAACAGTACCTTCAAATTGTGTATATAGTCAAACCACGGCTATTTTCAACAATCCAAATTCAGTCGCAGGGTCAAGCGAAACAGATCCAACTATCAAAACCGCAAATTGGAGACTAAAAGATGGCACATTTATTTCATCGGGAGCAATTGTAAATACATCATGGATAAACTATAGTGCAACTAATGTTGGTACAACATACGTCTACAATTCGCCAACCACCGATTTAATTGGGAATGCTCAAGGAACAACTCCATCTATTGGTGCATTGCTAAATAGTGGTGGTGGTGTATATACAGCTGATTCAAAAATCGTTTCGACCGAAAAACAAGCAATTATTAGCACTCACAAAAACATGATTAGAATTGTTGGTTTAGAAAGGGGTAGTTTAGTAACTATAGTGGGCATTGATGGTCGTATGATATCTAATCAAATTTCGAAATCTACGTCTATGGAAATCCCTGCAAAAGGATTCGTTATTGTCAAAGTTGATACTGGTAATAATTCACAAATCACAAAATTAATTGTTCAATAATATTCAATCATTGAAGAGCATGCTTTTTTTTGAGCATGCTCTTTATTTCACTTCTAAAAAATAATCTTATGAAATCAACATTACTTCAATTAAAATTAATGCTTACATTTGGCTGCATACTTTTAAGTGCAATGTCAATGCAAGCAAAAGATGTATTTATTCGTCAAAATGCATCAGGCACTGGAGCCGATTGGGAAAATGCTGCCAATGTAAGCTATCTGGGTGGTTCGAGCATTGCCGATGGCGATGTTATCCATATTGCTGCCGGCGATTATTTAAGATCCACTGCTGTAACAATTACGAAATATGTAACCGTTTTAGGAGGATATTCGGCGACATCAACTGGCACAGACCTAAGTTTACGCGATATTTCTGCCAATAAAACAACCTTTAAACCAGATGTTTCCAGCACTTCACGAGCAATCAACATCAATGCAACAACCGCTGCAAGTGGAGGTAAAGTGATATTAGATGGACTTTATTTTGACGGATTCAATGGAATTTCACAAGGTGCTGCTCTTATAATCACTTCGTCGCAAGGTGACATTGAATTTAAAAACACAACTTTTACTAATAACTATACATCAAATACCCTGGGTGGTGCTTTGGCTTTAGCAACAGCTTTTGCGTACGATATTGCCATTACAATTGACGGTTGTACATTTACAGGTAATGAAGCCAGATGGACAACTGGAAATGGTTATGGTGGTGCTTTTTATATTAATAATGGAACTACAAATAAAACGATAAATATTAAAAACTCAACTTTCAGAAACAACATGGCTTATGGACGTGGTGCAGTTGGTTATTTCGGCACAAATATGACCGTAAATATATCAGATTGTATTTTTGATACCAACCAATGTACTGCTACAACGGACAATTTCAGCAATGGTGGATGTTTTTATATAGTAGGTTCAGCTAATTATGGTAGCACATTTAATGTAACACGTTCTATTTTCGTGAATAGTTATGTTACAGGAAAAGGGTCTGTAATATGGTTTAACAATACAACTGGTAGTCTTTTGAACAATTTAAACATGACTAACTGTAGCTTAATTGGTAATTACGCTTCAAGAACAACTTCCGGCCGTGCAGCCATCGATGTAGATAATTATACCACTCAAATGCAGTTTGCTCTAAATGGTTGTGTAATGTCGAACTACAATAATTCTGGCGCTATAAAAAAATCGCGCTATGCTGATGTGATGTTAGTAAGCTTAACAAGTACTGCTAACACATGTACTTTCACCAATTCTATTGTAAACGGCACACATTTTGCAACCAGTAATGCACTTTTGGCAATAACTCCACCTGATACATTATATAGCAAAACACAAGGATATTTAGCCGATTCAACCATAGCTTTGGCATTATCGGGCGATTTGAAAATTACCAATAAAATAGAGTTCAAAAAAACCTTTACTGCTGCCAATGTTGGAAGCTATGTGCATGCACAAATTTATGATGTAAAAGCCAAAATGAATTTCCCAATGACAATCATTGCAACCATTCCAAACGGATATAAGCTAACGGTTGGTGGTGTTGATTATCCTGCAGGAGTTAATTCGATTCAAATTGCAGCTTCTCCAAGCAATCCTTCAATTGAATTAAAAATAGCTTCGGGCATTTCAAGATTAGAAGTGCCAACAGCAAAAGTAGTTGCAAGAAACGGCATCATTAAAGTTTCGAATATAAACGAAGGTGATAAATTGTCGGTTTTTAATGCAGCCGGTCAATTATTGTTTAACAAAGTGGCTAATTCTTCCGATGTTGATTTTAATGTCAAAGGCTTTATTTTGGTCAAAATTAGCTCACCAACAAATTATCAGTTATTAAAAATAATTTCTAAATAATAATAAATAAATAAAAACTAAAATGAAACAAATCATTATTTCGCTACTTGTGTTAGCCTCAACAACTTTGGTGGCTCAAAAAACAGTTTTACTTAAAGAGGACTTTCGTAGTAAAATGGAAGACAAAAAAGAGGCTTGGACTGATTTCGAAATTCCAACTAAAGTGAATGCTCTTGATGGTAAATTTATTGCTCATACCTGCAAATACTTTTCCAATTCATCACCAGCCATGCCTTGCGATTGCAGTAAAGGAAGGGTAAATATTGAAATGATAAAAAAAGATAATACCCCTTATCTAGAGTTTCCTGAATTACCTTCGTGTGGAGTGTTAAAGATTGGTGTTCAAGCAAACGGAAAAGATACCAAAAGAAGTATTGCCTTGCAAAAATTTGAAAATAACACTTGGGTAATGGTCGACGAAATTGAAATGGATGCCCCTCCAACCGGCACTTGCATAATGTGGGAACCAAAAAATGCTAAAAGTAAAACACCGGTTAAATTCAGATTAGTAGCACACAAATTCGGGAATGTATATGTGAATGACGTATATGCCGAAGTAAACTAACAAATTATCAAAATTTACATATCATGAAAACAAAAATCATTCTTGCGGTTTTAATTTTATCCGCTTCATCCCTTTTCGCTCAAACAAATTTAGTAACCGATGGTGGCTTCGAAGCCATGAATCCAACGGTTAAAAACTACATTTTAAATAATAGTGGTACACAGAAAATGCAAATTTTCGGAAAATGGTTTGTGTCTTTCTCTAAAGGCGGATGCGAAAATGGTTGTTGCGAAGGCACTTCCGAAATTACAACAGCCGCTAAAAAAAGTGGAAATCAGGCGTTGGCACTGACTATTATTCGTCAGACCAATCGCAACGACATCAAAGCATTTCAAGTGTTGAAAGGCGTAACTTCAGGAACGTACGAAGTGTCGTTTTGGGCTAAATCGGATGTGGATGGTTGTCCTATTGCATTGGATGTATTGAAAGCAACACAGGCTTCAACAAACAATGGTGCAGAACCGTTTACAGGAAATTTCACAACTTCTACCGATTGGAAACAATATAAACTCAAAGTAGACTTGAGCAGTTGGGCTGCCGAAGATCTTGATTTGATGCGTATTTCTATCCGTCCGAACAATACTAAAAAATTGCCCGAAGGACCATTTCCCAAAACGTTTTGGATTGACGATGTAGCTTTCGTCGCTGCGCAATAAATTGAAAATTAATCTGGCTGTCCTTTTGCAAAAAATGTTATAATTCTTTGTCGGACAGCCATTTTTGTGCAATTCTGTTTCAGCGTTTCTCGAATTCTTTGTTTTTTTGTCTTTATTCTTTGTTCTTTATTCTTTACTCTAATTTTAAAATATCCATGTTTTACAAAAAATCCCTCCCCCTCTTTTTAGTAAGTTTATTTTTACTAACAATTTTTGGTGTTAATGCTCAAACCAAAGCAACCATTCATCAAATAGAAGCATTCGATGCCGTCAATCATCCGAATGTGGCCTATTGGTTTTTCTCAAAAGACATGCTCGTTCCCGAACGATTTGAAGGAAAGATAGATAGTTTGGCCAAGTTCAGTAAATACACGCTGGTTTTTCTGACCTCCAGAAATGGCGTTGATTTTTACGACACGCAGAAAATGCATCCGATTTTTGAGCGTGTAGTGAAATATGCACATTCCAAGGGGCTGAAAATAGGGTTGCAACTGTGGGACAAGAAATACAAAGTGCCCATCGAAAATACCGAACGCATGATTCAGGAAGGCGAAATCGTTCTGGATGAAAATGGTGCGGGTAATTATTCCGTAAAAGCAAAGTTTGTACGGGATTTCCGGTCAATTTTGAAAAGCGAGTTGTTCAAAGTCTATGCGTTCAAAAAAGCGGAAAGCGGTTTTTATCTGCCTGGTACACTGACGGATATTACTGCCCAATGTACACCAAAAGAAGGAAAGGAAACTGTAGAAGTAACAATTGCAAGTACTAAAAAACTGAAAGGTTATACTGCATACATTCTCACTCAGCATTATTATAATATCTGCACAAATCACAGTTCAGAAGCCGTAAATAACCTCACACAAGTGCTAAAAAGCTATTCGGATATTCCGTTCGATGGTGTGGGATTGGACGAATATACCAACATGCGTGTATCAACCACTTGGGAATTGAAGAAAAATAACGACGTTTTTCGTGGACGTCCTTATTCATTGCCCATGGCTGACAAACTGAAAACTGCAAGCGGTACGGAACCTGAGAAACTGCTTCTCGATATGCGTTATGCACCTGTTGGAAAACCCGAAATCCGCATAAAAGCGATAAATAACTACATGGCAGTGATGCGCAGTGGAACCATGAATATGGAAACCACTATTTACAACAAAGGAAAAGAATTATATGGTCCAACTACTTTTATTGGGCTGCACGACACGCACCACAATTCATTAGATGGCGACGAAATCTGGCAAACCGGACTGAACTGGTGGAATGTGAAACGCGATTACGGTCATTCCGACGAACATTCGCCCACACCAACCCAAATGGGAATTGGTTTTAGCTATCCGAAAAACGTAATGTACAACATGTACTACAACAAAAGTCTGGAAGATATTACCACCAAAGCCATGTCGGACTTGACGTATGGCATCCGCACGCATTACCACGCCATCAACGATATTCAAAAGTGGGGCGTAAGCGTGGAACAGCCCGAAGCACTTACCGAAATCAATAAAGTGGAAAATGCTGCCCGCTTGCTCAATCGTTTTAATCCTTCGTTCCCAAAAATAAAATTGCTGGTGGTTTTTAACATGGAAGAGTTGGCAAACTGGTATCCCGATTCTACCAAACGAGGAATGACGGATATCAACAATTCGTTAAAAATTGAAGAAAAAGCGGTCGAATTATGGAAAGCAGGTTATCTGAATGCACTTGTTCCAACGGATTTGATTGCCGACGGTCGTCTGAAAATCAATGCCAATGGAAAACCCGAAATTCAAGGACATGAATTTGATGCAATGATTTTCCTTAATCCCCAATATGCACGAAAATCCACCCTCGATTTTCTGAAAAGTTATGTGGATAAAGGTGGAAAATTGATGGTGGAAGGTAGCGCAACGTTCGATTTTGATGCAAAAAATGTCAGCAAACTGTGGAATGATATTGCAGCTAAAGCCCTTGCGAAATCATTTAGCGTAGCCGATGTAGCAAAACTCGGTATCAGCAAACGTGAATTTGCAAACGGTGTGCTCAATGAAGACGGTTCCTACACTTTCACGAATATCAAAGGCGGTCAGACTTTCAAAACAGAAAACGGTTCGTTTAACATCAATTGTAACGGATTGGCAGCTATTCAGATGGATAAAAATGGCAAATTGGTCAAAATGGTGGCAACTTCATTTTCTTCATTGACGAAGGATGGGCAACAAATTCTCAGTCTTTCCAGTCCAGCCGATGTATATGTGGTCGTCACCAATGGAATTATGGACGTTACAATTGCAGATGAAACTAAAATGATACGAGTTGCCCCCTAAATCACCTTGAAGGGGGACTTTTAAGTTAGTTCAATAAACATAATTGTTCTGAGGTAAGACATACAATCATTTGATAGTTAATACCAGAAGTCTATAATTACAATATTGGATAGTTTTAAATAAAAATGTAAACGCAAAGACGCAAAGTTAAAAGCCGCCACTTATCAACAAGATAAAAAAGAACGCAAATGAATCATGCCGATTTATCGGTAGACAAAAACTTTCAGTTTTTTTAGGGACTTTGCATCTTCGCGACTTTGCGTTCAAAATAGTTTTTTTTAATAATCCATTGATATACATAAATCAAAAAATTAACCCACATGAATCTATTTAAAAAACACTGTCTTACTCCCCCTTCGGGGGTTGGGGGGCTTCTTTTTCTCCTGTTCTTGTCTTTTTCCCTTTCTGCACAAACCTATTTCGTTAGCCCAACCGGCAACGACAACAACACAGGAACGAAAGAGAAACCTTTTGCGACACTCGAAAAAGCCCGTGAGTCAGTGCGTTTGAATCGAAAAATAGGTTCTGAGCCAACGGTTTATGTTCGAGGCGGAATTTATGCTTTGAATGCAGCTTTTGTGCTGACGAAAGAAGATGAAGGAACTACTTACTCAGCTTACAACGATGAAAAAGTGATGATTCGTGGTTCAAAAGCAGTAAATCCAACTGATTTCCATAAAATTACCGACTCGCAAACGCTTCAGCGCATTTCACCTGAATTACGTGGCAAAATTCTCGAACTTGATTTGAAAGCATTAAAAATCAAAAACATCAGGAAATATGCCGATTTATTCAATGACGATGGCGGAATTATCGACCTGTTTATGAACGATGAACGTATGCCGCTTTCACGCTATCCGAATGTAGGCGATATGACCATGAAAAAGGTAATTATCAACGGTGGCGGTCAGGAAGTGAAAAATGCCGACTGGGCGAATTTCTATGCAGCCGGACAAAAAGAGGCAGCAAAACCTCGTCCGGGAGTTTTCGAATACCGCAATAAACGCACCAGTCGTTGGGCGAATGTGCTCGACCGTGGAGTGTGGATAAAAGGTTTCTGGCGCATTCCATGGCAAAACGAAGCGGTGCGCATTGCCGAAATTGATACACTCAACAAGACGATAAAGCTGGCTGTTCCCGTTTCGGGCGGCATTGGCAACAAATATACACGTCCTGAAGGAAATGGAAAAGAACCGTATTGGCTGATGAATCTGCTCGAAGAAGTGGATTTGCCTGGCGAGTGGGCGGTCGATTTCAAAGACCAGAAACTTTATTTTTATCCACTCACCAAAATTACTGCCGGAAGTGTGCGCATTGCCGATATCAACGCACCGCTTATTCAGCTGAATAATACTTCGAACGTGAAGTTGAAAGGCATTACCGTGGAGGAAAATATGAACAACGGCATTCAAATCAATGGCGGTGAAAACAACCTGATTGCAGGTTGCACGGTGCGCAATATTACCAAACGGGGAATTGTAGTGGATGGTGGAAAAAATCATACCGTATTGAGCAACGATGTGTATAAGCTCGGTGCTGCCGGTATATGGCTTCGAGGTGGTAACGAGGATGTTACGCCACGAATTGCGGCTAATTTCAAGGTAGTAAATAATCACATTTATCACTTTAGCCAGATTACCCGCATTTACGAACCCGGCATTAATTGTGGCTTTACCGGTGGCGGTGGTGGCGGTCACCATGTGGCAGTGGGAATGTATGTGGCACACAACCTTATTCACGATACGCCTCACGTGGGAGTGCTTTACGGAAGCTGGGATTCGAAGTTTGAGTACAACGAGATTTTCGATTATTGCAAGGTTTCAGACGATATGGGCGCTTTTTACTGTTACGACCTTTATGAGCGCATGGGAAATCAGACTATTGCGTACAATTTTATTCACAACAGTCCCATTGGCGACGGTATTTATTTCGATAACGACCACCGCAATGTGCATGTGTATGGCAATTTGGTTGCACTTTTCAGCGACCCGAAACGCCGTGGAACTGGATTCCTTTATAAATCAGGTTCGCAAGCCAAGAAGAATAATCCCCAAAGCATGGAGTGCTACAACAATATTGCCCTGAATTGTAACTACGGTTTTCAGTTCCTTTCGTTCCCATTTATGGTCGATTCCAACAAGGTGTACAACAATGTTTCTGCCTTAAACACGCTGAATTACCGCAACCGGATATTGGAATGGAGCAACAAAGAGCGGGATACCGTGAATATTCCAACTCCCGCAAAATATAAAAACATGAGCTATAAAGCAGATCCAGGCTTTGTGGATTTGAAAACATTCAAGCTCAATCTGAAAGCTGACTCAAAAGTGTTCAGCGATTTGCCCGAATTTAAAGCACTTCCGTTGGATAAAATGGGCTTGTTTATCGACGAATACCGCCGCAAACTTCCAACTGATAAAGAAATTAAGCGTTTCGACAATCTGCCGGCTAAAGATGGCAGCGGAACGGAAATTTTGGATCGGAATTAATGCCAAGGTTGGCTGTATAAACTATCTATTTATTGTTTTGTACAACTTGTCCTTTTAAGTTTGGGGGTGCGTTGTTCGACATGGCCGCTATGTCGAAGTTAGAAGGAAGTCTCCAGACTTCCACATTGAAATATAATATTAAAAGCGGAGCTTTTATTTTAGCTACGACATAGCGAGACGCCATAGCCGTCAAGCTAAAAGCAGTAAGTATTTCTTTTTTAGAAGCTTACTTATCTATGTGACAATAAAATAAACTTTTTTTAACCCTATTTCGAGAACTAGGGCTATTGAATTTATTTTTCATGACTTCAAAGAAC
>JBBQMQ010000002.1:0-36189 GCA_038329115.1 Bacteroidales bacterium | reverse complement strand
GAGAGAAACCGGTAAGCAGTGTTGCTGAAATGGTTTCTTTATTCGACCATTTTTCGGTTTTAGCGATGGCTATCAGTGGAATCCAGTGATTTGGAAATAATGGATGAATTAACCCTAAAACGATACTACCTAAAAATATTTGCCACATGATTATCTTTGTTTTTTTACTGTTTTTAGTTGTTTACTGCTTTTAAAAGTAACTAAGAGCTAAAACGTACTTTTTCGTTTTTTGTTTAGCTTACAAAAGTATTAATTTTCTAAGAGTTAACAAAATTACTCAAATTTATTAGTTTACTCAAATTTGTAATCTTTTTATTTACCAAATCAATATTTTTCCACAAAATTAAATCCGTTTTGAAGTTTTCACTTAGTTCTGCCGGTTTTCCCAAAATAATGGCCGGATAATAAACACAAGCTGCAATGATTTCAAAAATTGTAAAAGTGGCAAGTGAACCGGAAATTTTCGACAAAAGCGGATTGATTTTATCTACGTCAGTTGTGCCAAAATCCAATATGAACGGTTTTTCGGAATGATTTACTTCAAAGTGAACTCCGTTTTTTATATCAATATATTGATAATATTGAGTATACTTAGCTAAATCTGATTGAGTTAAACTTTGTTTCAGCGAAGTGATTCCAGCCGACAAAATGCCATCATAAAACAGCGTATTTGAAGTTTCTGCCACCTGACTGTCAAACGGAATAAGATTGGTAATCATCTTATTTTCATCTTGTTCCACTACTGTCCGGCGAAGAATTTGATGGGGAGAGCAAAAAATGAGCTGACTTGCAAACCGATTCATTACTGCCGGGTTTTTATTGTCCGATTAAGTTTATTTGCCGGATTGGTTTTGATGCGAAGTATAGAATCCGGCTTTTGTTTCCCGGAAGTTTTATAGTTCTTCGGATCAGCTTTTTGAACTACTGTGCGTAAACTATCTTGTAATTTTGGATCATAGATACGAATCAGGGATATGCTGTCTGTTTTGGAATTAAAAGTGCCTTTATATGCCGAACTTCCAAGCAACTCGCCGGAGATTGATTTGATTTTTAATTTCTTTTTTACCGGGAAATGGAAAGTGTATCTGCGGGTAATATTGTCGTTATAAGCCTTTTGGTAAACACTGTCAGTTTTACCATTCCAGTAATTTATACACAAAAGAATATGCTGATTTTTGCACGAGTCGGCTTTTGCGATGGTTTGTTTGAATTTCAGCAGATAAACATCCCCTAATTTCAAATTGTCATCTTTTATTTCAAAAGCAAGTCGTGTACGAGCTGAATCTTTGGTATAAACATATTTAATCGGTTTATTCCAGAGATTTATTTTCAATTTGCGTAATTCAATAGAGTCGACATAATGATATTTGCCTTTCTGAACGTCAGTTTGCAATTGAGTTAGTTGGCCGTTTACATCGTCGTAAATCTTCTCAAATTTTTTCGGATTTTTTGTATACCAAACCACCGAGGAATCGAACTGAGCCTGAGTAATATCGTATTTTTCCAGAATAGAATTATAATATTTACTTTTTAGATCAAATTGCGTATACAAAATTCCTTTTGCTTCGAATGAACCTTCTAGCTTGTGCATATCGGTTAATACATCAGCCATTTTGCCTTGTGAAAGTACATTTTTTGGACGACCATCACAAGATGACAGAATGAAAATCGTGGCGAAAATGAACGCAGCAATTGGTTTATTTGATATCTTCACTCTCATGACTTTTTTTCGTTTCGAGGCTATCATTTAATTCTTTACGATAGAAAAGCAGGATAATACCAACTGCAACACTTATAGCTGAATCGGCAATGTTGAAAATAGGACTAAAAAAAAGGGTTTCGCCTGCAGCATTTTTTATAATCGGGAAATAAAGCATATCTACCACTTTGCCATAAAACAAAGAAGCATAACCCCCACCATCCGGTAGAAATGAAGCAACAGGTCCCATATATTCGCTGGCACTAAAAAGAATTCCATAGAAAACCGAATCGAGAATATTACCGGCTGCACCTGCTAAAACCAGCGAAATAGTGAGGATATAACCGGTTTTTACCTGTCTTTTTATTAATAAATGAATATAATAAGCTAAAGCACAGACAGCTACAATTCTGAATAATGTCAGAAATAATTTCCCGATAATTTCCATTCCAAAAGCCATTCCGTTGTTTTCGATAAAATAAATCTTGAACCAACCGAAAACGTCGACGTGTTCGCCCAACGCAAAATGTAATTTTATATAGATTTTAACTGCCTGATCGATAAATAAAATCAGGAAAATCAACAGGATAGATTTTTTTGTAACTGACATTCGGAAGGATTAATGATTGGGGGTTTTGTAAAAACAAATTCGGCAACAGACAATTGTCCCGCTGCCGAATTTATACTATTGCATTCGATTATCTTTTTTCGTTCTTGGCTTCGATGCTCAGCGTGGCATGTGGAACAGCGCGCAAACGTTCTTTCGGAATCAGTTTGCCTGTTTCGCGGCAAATGCCGTAAGTTTTATTCTCAATGCGAATTAAAGCAGATTGCAAATGTTGAATAAACTTCATTTGTCGTTGTGCCAACCGTCCCGATTCTTCCTTCGAAAGCGTTGCTGCCCCTTCTTCCAATACTTTAAAAGTAGGAGAAGTATCCATTACATCATTTCCATCCAAATTGGTTATGCCATTACGCAATCCTTCATATTCTTTATGCGCTTTTTCTAACTTTTCGGTGATTAATCCCCGAAATTCTTCCAATTCAGCATCCGTGTATCTTGTCTTTTCAGCCATAGTCGTAATTTTTAAGCGATTTTTGAAAATAGATTGAGCAAACATTAAGTTAGTCAATTTTTAATTGCCTGCGAAAATAAGTAATTAGTTTGAGTTTGACAATTATTTTAGTGTTTAATTTTGAACAAGTTTTAGTAAGCTTTTTTCACAGACACTTTCACGGTGTAATCATCAAATTCCAATTCTGTGGAATCGGACAGACCGCTAGATAACAATACTGAATTAGCTAATGTTTGCGAAGCTATGTAATTTGAATATTCTTTTACAGCTTCATCAATTTCAGGTCTGCTTTCAATTTCCACAATAATTTTATCTACAATTTCATATCCGTTTGATTTGCGGATATTTTGTATACGATTCACCAGTTCACGGGCAATTCCCTCACGCAGTAATTCGTCAGTAACCGTAATGTCGAGTGCCACCGTAAGTTTTCCTTCGTTAGCAACCAACCAACCCGGCATATCTTCGGTCGAAATTTCAACATCTTCAAGTGTCAGTTCCACTTCTCCGGTTGGCAAAGCTAAAACATATTGTCCGTTACTTTCAATTTCAGCAATTTCATTTTTATCAAATGAATTCATTGCCAGCGCAATTTCTTTCATCTGCTTGCCATATTTTTTACCCAGTGTTTTGAAATTTGGTTTGATTTTCTTCACCAGATTTTCCATATCGCCATCGGCAGGAATAATTTCAAGTTCTTTGATATTTACTTCTGCTTCTATCAGTCCTTTAATATAACTCAATTGGTTGAAAGTAGCTTCATCATGAGTCGGAACAACAGCTTTTGTAAGCGGTTGGCGCACTTTCTTATCAGCTTTACGACGCAATGCCAGTATCAACGATGAAGTTTGTTGTGCCAATTGCATACAAGCTTCCAGATTGCTGTCGATTAATGCTTCGTCGTAAGTTGGAAAATCGGCCAAATGAACAGATTCATCCGTGTTTTTTCCGGTCACTGCATTTAAATCGAGGAATAATTTATCGGCAAAGAAAGGTGCGATGGGCGCCATCAATTGAGCTACAGTTTCCAGACAGGTATAAAGTGTTTGGTAAGCAGAAATTTTATCTTCATCGTACTCGCCACCCCAATAACGCTTGCGATTGAGACGAACATACCAGTTGCTGAGGTTTTCACCAACGAAATCAGATATTGCACGTCCGGCACGGGTAGGCTCGTATGTTTCGAAATATTCTGTTACATCTTTTACCAATGTGTTGAGTAATGAAATAATCCAACGGTCTATTTCCGGACGTTTTTCCATTGGAACTTCAGCTTCGGCATAGGTAAAATTATCAACATTTGCATACAATGAAAAGAAGGAATATGTATTGTAAAGTGTTCCGAAGAATTTACGACGCACCTCTTCAATGCCATCAATATCAAATTTCAGGTTGTCCCAGGGCGATGCGTTCGTCATCATATACCAGCGGAGCGGATCGGAACCGTATTTTTCGATGGTTGTAAACGGATCAACTCCGTTGCCGAGGCGTTTCGACATTTTATTGCCGTTTTTATCCAAAACCAAACCGTTGGAAATAACGCTTTTGAATGCCACAGAACCTTTTACCATGGTGCTGATAGCATGCAAAGTAAAGAACCAGCCACGTGTTTGATCCACACCTTCCGAAATAAAATCGGCAGGGTAAAAGCCCCCTAAATCTCCCGAAGGGGGACTTAAGAGTGCGTGTTTGATAAGTTTCAGCGTTCTTTCGAGTTTATATAAAACTTCTTCGTTCGTGAAGCGAATTACTCTGAATCCATGACTTTCAAGAATTTCTTTTTTAAGTTTGTCTAATTCTTTAATTTCAGGATTGTTGTGATAGCCACCATCAACTTCAATAACAAGATTTTCTTTTAGACATACAAAATCAACAATGATATCCTCAATAATATGTTCACGACGGAATTTAAAATTTTCTAGTTGTTTACCACATAAATTCTGCCATAAAACTTCTTCAGCTTTAGTAGGATTTTCCCTGTGATTTTTAGCATTCTCTTTTAAAACTTCGTACAATATTGGATTTGCTGTTTTGTAAGTCTTAAAGTCCCCCTTCGGGGGATTTAGGGGGCTTTCAAAAGGATAATGCAATTGTGCAAACGGCATAGCGCCGGAATCAAACCAAACATCAATCAGATCCAGTTCGCGTTTCATTGGTTTTCCGTTGGAAGAAACAAGTATGATTCCATCCACATACGGACGGTGTAAATCTATATTTTTTACATCGTAATTATCAGCAGTATATTCTCCTACTTTGAAGTTTTTGTAAGGATTTTCGGTCATAAATCCTGCAGCAATTGATTTCTCAATTTCTACCATCAATTCTTCCACCGATCCAATACAGATTTCTTCGGTTCCGTCTTCACTGCGCCAGATGGGAAGCGGAGTTCCCCAATAACGACTCCTACTTAAGTTCCAGTCCTGTAAGTTTTCCAACCATTTTCCGAAACGGCCTGTTCCTGTTGATGCCGGTTTCCAGTTGATGGTATCATTCAACGCCATCATTTCTTCGCGGCAGGCAGTCGTTTTTACAAACCAACTGTCTAGCGGATAATATAAAACGGGTTTATCGGTACGCCAGCAATGTGGGTAGTTGTGCGTGTGTTTTTCAATTTTGAAAGCCAGTCCTTGTTGTTTCAACATAACACAAAGATCAATATCCAATGTCGTATCATCATCGGTCAGGGTATCGTCGTACGCATTTTTTACGTAGCGTCCGGCAAATTCGCCATACAAGGCGGCATTTACATTGGATGCAACGAATTCGACACTTAAATCATCCAGTTTATAAAATTTTCCGGTACGATCGACCATAGGTTGACGGTTGCCATCTTTGTCAATCAACAACATGGGCGGAACTCCGTTTTGTTTGGCCACACGATCATCATCGGCACCAAAAGTAGGAGCAATATGTACAATTCCGGTACCATCTTCGGTGGTTACAAAGTCGCCGGTAATAACGCGGAAAGGAAAGCCCCCTAAATCCCCCTTGGGGGACTTGAAGTTACCATCATTTATAATTGGATTAACCCAAGGGATTAATTGTTCGTATTCTATACCGGCCAGTTCGGAACCTTTTTTGCGATCCAGAATTTCATATTCGTTTTTGCCCATGACTGCGCTAAGCAGACTTTCGGCTAAAATGAGATTACAAGCTTCTTTTGTATATGGATTTTGCGATTTTACTTTTACGTAATCAATGTTCGGTCCAACACATAGAGCTGTATTTGATGGTAAAGTCCAAGGAGTTGTTGTCCAAGCCAGAAAGTACGTGTTCTCTAGATTTTTCACCTTAAACTGTGCAACGCAAGTAGTGTCTTTTACATCGCGGTAACAACCCGGTTGGTTGAGTTCGTGTGTGGAAAGTCCTGTGCCGGCAGCTGGTGAATAAGGCTGAATGGTGTAACCTTTGTATAATAAGTTTTTGTTGTAAAGCTGTTTGAGTAGCCACCAAAGCGTTTCGATATATCTGTTGTCGTAGGTGATATATGGGTCGTTCATATCTACCCAATAACCCATTTTGGTGGTCAGGTCTTCCCATTCTTTGGTATATTTGAGCACATCACGACGGCAAGCAGCGTTGTAATCGTCCACCGATATTTTCTTACCGATATCTTCCTTGGTAATTCCCAATGCTTTTTCAACGGCAAGTTCCACCGGAAGTCCGTGCGTATCCCAACCTGCCTTGCGTTTTACCTGAAAGCCCTGCATGGTTTTGTAGCGACAAAAAACATCTTTTATGGTTCGTCCCATAACGTGATGAATGCCCGGCAATCCGTTTGCTGAAGGTGGTCCTTCATAAAAAACGAATGATGGTTTGCCCTCGCGGGTTTCGATACTTTTATGGAAAATGTCTTTCTCGCTCCAGCGTTCCAACATTTTCTTATTTACATCAGATAAATCTAATCCGGAATATTCTTTAAACTTTGTCATAAATCTAATTTACAATTCAATAATTACCAATTCCCAATTTGTTTATTTGGCACATTTAGCAAATTATTCAAGGGTGCAAAATTACAAAAAAAATCCCAAATAGGAACTCATTTTAAATTGGAATTTAGGGTGTCTTTTAAACAGAGAAAGGATTAAACCAGGTTTGACCTAATTTAATCCTTATTAATGCTCGTGCATTATTTAAGAAACTGCAAAAATAGAAATAATGGAAACGAATCTCGTAATATAAAACTATGGGGAATGTCGGTGGGCTATGTCTCGTGCGACAAGAAACGGATGTTGCTGTTTTTGAATATGAACCAAGCTTTATAGAGAAAGGGCTGGATATTGCTCCGCTACTATGTCTATTAATTCGCCCCGTAGCAAGAAGCATATACCCTGAACAATAGACAAAAATAAATTGTATACGGGACTTCCACGCTGATTGCCGATTCACGCCCAGACAAATGGTGACACTTCCTTTTTAGAGCAGGGTTGCTGGATAATCATATTCCGATAATGAAAGTCAGTCCGGTGGATCATCTGTCGTTTATAAGTAGTCGTACTGACTCTGTTTTGCAAGGTAGAAGCTTCGCTGGCAACCGTCCAGCCGCTGGATCATTTCCAGTTCCAACGCATTGGTTATTTAAATGTTAATCCCGATTCTTCGCTTGATAAACTATTTTTCGACCCCACCGTTTCGCTCAAGGACGGCTGGGCAAAGGAACGGGGGAGATAAAAAACTAATACCACGTATTTAAAATTACTTTGATAAGAGATTATTAAAGTGTTTTTTTAAAAAACTTAAATATTTGTAGCGTTTTTTTTCGAAACTATTGTCTTTATTCAATAAAATTAGTAATTTTGCAAATGTATTTTTTGTTGAATGATTTTGAAAAATCAAATATTCATTTTATGAACATTCTGCCATGAACAAAAAATTGATATTCTGCTACATCACATGTATCATGTTGATTAGCTGTAAAAAATCCGATGATCCAATAATCACACCGTCAGATACGATGGAGTTATCTGTGTCATCGCTTGATTTCACAAACAATAAAGATGCCAGTCTAATAATTGTGAAAACTAAAAAAGACTGGACTGCCACCAAAACTGCGGATTGGATTTCACTTTCTGCCAGTACCGGAAAAGGAGAAACTGCATTTCTGATCGGGGCCTCTGATAACCTTCAATTTTCACGTAGTACTACGGTAACCATTCAATCCGGGGGCTTAAGTAAGGAAATCACCATTAAACAAAAGGGATCACCTGTTATTACTTTTACAGTAAATAATATTTCTTTCAACATGGTGTTGGTTGCAGGTGGACAATACTCCATGGGCGATGGGAGTAATTTTAGTTTCGGACTGCCTCATCAAGTAAAACTGAACGATTTCTACATTTCGGAAACAGAACTCACCAACGGAGTCTGGCAGGCTGTATTGAAGAACTTACCGTACAACGAACCCAATATGTCAGATTTTCCGGTATGTAAAACTACTTGGGACAGCATTTCTACCAATTTTATTCCCGAATTAAATAAGTTGACCGGTAAAACCTTTCGATTGCCCACGGAGGCAGAATGGGAATTTGCTGCATTGGGTGGTACTAAAACGAAAGGCTACAAATATGCCGGAAGCAATACACTTGATGATGTGGCTTGGTATTACGCCAATGCGGGAAGTGTAAAACACAAAGTCAAAGAAAAACTTCCAAATGAATTAGGCTTATATGACATGAGTGGCAATGTGAATGAATGGTGCAACGACTGGTTTGATACATATTATGGTTTCCCGATTATAAACAATGTGATTACACCACCTGATTTGCAAACAAATCCGACAGGGCCGACTACCGGAACCAAGAAACTTGTAAGAGGTGGGAACTTTGAAGATGATGAGCTCTGGGGTTTCTCATATTGTAATGTAAAATTCCGGTTATCAATTAAACCATCCGGATATGATACTTACGACGGAAATCCGAAAGTCTTTTTCATGAGTAAGAACACTGGATTCCGATTAGTTATTGCTTTATAATTTAAAACATTAAAGCTATGAAACGTATACTATTTCTTGTGTTTACTTTTTGTATTGCCACATTGCAATCGCAAACTATTGTAAAAATGGCTCTTCCCCAACAAGCGAAAGAGCAAATCAGTGTGGTTGTATTATTCGAAGAACAGGTGCCTGAAGGTATTCCGGTTGTGCTGGGATTAATGGGTTACAATGTTATCGGAGGACTTTCACCTTACACTTTCGAATGGCTACAAAACGGAAAAGTAATTGGAACCTCAGATATCGTAGTGATCACTCCTGCAAAAGGTGATAATATAACACTCAAGGCAACAGATAAAAACCGTTGTTATTCTGTTACATCATTCAATATGAAAGTAATCGCCAAGGTAGAAAAGGCAGAAAACGGGAAAGAAGGTACTCCCGGCGTATTTCCTACGATGATTAACAACGACGAGATATCTGTTTTTTTACCAAAAACAGACCATAACACTCCAACTAATGTTCGGGTTTTCGATTTGAAAGGAATCATGCTTTTTCAAACCATTATTTCAGAAAGCACTTCATTGAAATGTCAACTTTCTGATGGAAATTATTTTGTTTCGATAAAGACAACTACATGTCACAAAATAGAAAAAATTATTGTTAAACATTAATGAAAAAGCCATGTCAACAATACTACACAAATTCTTTCAGAAGAGTTTATTTTTATCGCTGATTCTGTTTTCTTGCATGGCTTTACAGGCCGAAAAACCCAATGCAGAAGGTGCTTTGAAAACGGCACAGGATTTTTTTAAATCCGATACCAGACAATTAGTTCCCGCAAAAACAATTCAACCCATTGCGCTAATTCAACGTTACAAATCGCCCGAATCAAAACATGCATCGGTTTTTGTTTTTCAAAATCAGACAAATGGTTTTGTGATTGTAGCACAAAATAACGGTGAATCTGCAGTAGTTGGTTACTCGCCCAATGGTGTATTTGATGCCACAACCCTTCCTCAGCAATTGAAAGCTTTATTGAGCCTTTATGAAGATTCAATAGGTATGAATGCCGCTGTAACTGCTAAAATAAAAATGGCGACACCTGTAATGACCCCGTTGCTAGATGAAAAAGGTATCAGTCTGAACCAATTTGGGCATGAAACAGTGGGCAATTGCCCGACAGGCTGTGTGGCGACTGCTTTTACACAAGTTATGTGTTATTATCAATATCCGTCGAAAGGAAAAGGTTCTCACTGTTATACCCATACCACCTACGGACAACTCTGTGCGGATTTCGAAAACACCACTTATAACTGGAATAATCCTACCAGCGAGGATTATCAATTACTTTCTTATCACGTGGGCATTGCCATGGATATGAACTATTGTGGTGCCAAATTAGGCAGCTTTATTTCTGGTAGCGCTCCCTACAAATGGGGATATGAGAAGGCTATGAGTACCTATTTCCGGTATTTTCTACGAAACGGTTCTACTGAATCTTATTTTATAAAAAATGAAATAGACAACCGTCGTCCAATTTATGTTGAGTTACCCGGTGATCCGGGTCATGCAGTAGTATTGGATGGTTATGATACCGATGGTTTTTTTCATATCAATTTTGGTTGGGGCGGACAATATAATGGTTACTATGTGCTTAACAGCAATTCGACATTTAATGTAGGATATAAATTTGGGACTAATATTTCGGCTGCTTATTTTATTTCGCCTACTGCAATAAAAACGAATGTACAGGATTCGTTGGCATTGGTGGCGATTCATAACGGACTTGGAGGCACCACGGGATGGGATTTAACTCGACCCGTTAACAGTTGGTCGGGTGTGCTTGTAGTGAACGAACGCGTAACAGAATTAAGCCTAAACAATGGAAACTATCTGATTTACAAAGGTATAATTGCACCTGAAATTGGTCAGCTGACAGCAATGAAACGATTAAACCTGCTTGGACAACTCGATGGAAGTTTGCCAGAAACAATTACCAATTTAACTTCTCTCACAAATCTTAGTATTTATGGCGGTGCAGGAACAATAAAAATAACCTTACCTGCAAATATAGGAAATTTAGTCAATTTGGAAACTTTAATTATTCCCATGAAATGCGAAGGAGCACTTCCAACTTCCATTGGTAATTTGACCAAATTAAAAATTCTTGATTTGAACTCTGGAAATCTTTCAGGAAATATTCCTGCGGAAATAGGAAATTTAACGAATTTGACTACCCTGAACCTGTGGAAAAATAAAATCACCGGTTCAATTCCCGGAAGTATCGTCAATTTAATTAAACTCGAATCTGTCATACTGTCCGAAAATCAATTAAGCGGAGCTTTACCAAATAATATTGGGAACTTAACAGAACTTACTACTTTCACGTTGAATGACAATCAACTGTCAGGAACTTTGCCTCAAAGTATTGGAAACTGTTCTAAACTGATAATATTATCTTTGTACAATAATCAATTTTCAGGCGAAATTCCTGCCTCACTTGGCAATTTGTTGTCGATTAAAAGTTTAAATTTCAGCAATAATAAATTTTCTTCATTACCCAACGAAATGGGAAATTGGAGTAATCTAGAAGAATTAAATATAAACACCAATCAGATTGTATCTATCCCTGAAAGTGTAAATAACCTGACAAAACTGAAATCACTGGATGCAGGGAATAATCAAATTGCCGAATTACCTGATAATTTTGGGTTTTTGCCTTCATTGAATGATCTTAATTTATCGTTCAACAATATTACGGTATTTCCGGATGCACTTTGTCAACTCACAAAACTACAATCAATTACATTTAGAAAAAATAAACTGGAAAAATTTCCATCATCCATAAAATTGCTTCCTACAACCTTAACTTATTTGGCGTTGGACGATAATGAACTGAGAAGTCCTATCCCTAAGGAATTACTTGAAAAGGGCTTGACTTTGTTATTATCCAATAATCATTTTACTTTTGAAGATATTCCGGCATCTTCAAAATTCAAAAACGGTGTGGGCAATCAAAAACCGGTAAATCTCACTAAAAAAATATTCAAAGCGGCTATTGGCGACACGGTTAAGATTGATATTCGCCAAATCGCACCTTTCAGTTTAACTACAAATCAATATAATTGGGTTTCTGTAAACAGAAATAAAGTGGTTAGTTCAACTCCTAATCCTATTTTGACTGTGATAATTGACGAAAAAACCATCAATAACAAGTACTATTGCTCAGTGTCAAATCCATCATCACCAATGTACAGCTATACTGATTTTGGTTACACATACACGTTCCCATGTATGTCTTCTGTTAATACTGATACACTTTCGTTCCAGTTAGCTACGGAAGAGGAATTAATTTCTGAGAAATACGATGGAAAATTTGTAGTTTCAGCTAAAAATGTACTTGCCAAAACGGTAGAAGATAAAATTGTAACACTTGTGCCACCGCTCAAAGTACGCGGAACTGTGCAATGGCAAGCTTCATCGGATGGAAAAACCTGGCATGACTTGTCAGATATTATGTCACAAAACGATTTGAAATCAAACTTTGTAAGCGTCAAATCGAATGAATTAATATTATCACCTAAAACTCCGGCCTTTTATCGTTGTTCGGTTACTGACCTGAATTGTGAACCTTTGTACAGCGATACGATTAAGGTTAATCCTTATGGAAAAGTGATGTACGATGCCATTGTAAATTCAGCCACCCAAACGAAAACCATCAAAGTTGATAGTATTGAAGTTACACTTCCAAAAGGAATTTACGATAAAGATTTCCGGTTGACGATTGTCAAATTAGATGATCAGCCGTCAGCACTTTCTGATGTAAAATTGGGAACAGCTTATGATGTGACGGTTAGTTTTGCTGACACTTTTGGCACACGGTTGCTCATAAAATTGAAAAATATAGATAAAAAAACATTTGATAAACGCTATATTCACAACTATAAAGCTGTTTATCTGGACAAAAATACTCATCAATGGGTCACTTATGATAATAGCTATATCAGTTTACAAGACACCACCATGGTATTTGAAACTAATCACCTCACAGTAGTTAATACCGGCTATTGGAATAAATGGAATGGCTATGACAAAGTCTATGAACGTAACAATATACATGTTTACTACAAAAGCGATGAAGAAGCATTTATGAGAACCACCTACGGCAAAAAACAAACTACTCAACCCTGGCATGTAGCAGATGTGCCTGTAATGGTACAAGACGTAACAGAATATTTGGTTCAGATCCGCAAAAAATTTCAATCATCTGGCGTCCCAATTCCCGATGTATTTGAAGTATATATAAAACAAATGGATGATGCAGATGGTGTAGTTGGAGTATCCGGAATGATTAATGATTACCTGACGATACATACATTTACTGAAAATCCTATAAACCTGCGTGGCGTACTGGCTCACGAATATATGCATTATACACAGGCAAAATACATGTCACCCGACCCTGGAAATATATTTTGGATGGAAGCCAATGCGCATTTAACCGATCGGTTGGTATGGGATGAAGCAGTTATTCCTATCTGTGAATCAGACAATTATTTACTTAATGGCCGAAAGGCAGAAAATTCGATCTACAATTTCTTATCGAATTCCTGGGATTATTGGGACAGAGGATTTTGGTCCCAAAACCTTTTCGGCGAATTAAATTACTGTTATTTAGCAGGTACTTTTATCCATTATATGCGCAGCTATTCCTTGTCGGAAAAAAAATTAAATCCTATAGCACTTTTGAAGGAAACTACTCAGTGGAGTGGAGATACATGGAGAACATATTTAAGCAATTATGTTGCGTTTTCTATGAATTCAACTCTTGGAGATGAATATGATAACTTTGTAAAATACTTATTGAGTGGAGAAAATAAAAATTTAACTATCTTAAATACCGAAGAAAATCCATATAGTTACCTCATTAAAAATTGTGGTTCGGAAAACAACGGAACTTTTGTAAAACGGTTGGTTTATAATTTTGCAAAAGATGAAAATGAACAGCAAAAAGACAATGTGGAAATGAAAATTCCATATTTAGCATCAAAAGTGCTGTTGTTATACAACCAAACGGCTGATAGAGCAATGGTAGTAAATTATAAACGGCTGCACACTTTTAACAGAGACAATAAAATATATTATGGAAAATATGATTTTAAAACTAAAAAAACAACTTATGTAGATATTTCTGACTCTACGAAGTACAATATATTTATCGAAGCACGATCTGAAAAATCAGTGAAAGAAAACCAAAATATATGTTTCTTATTACTGGTTAATAAAAAACATCAAACAAATAGTCTTGCAGACTTCAATGCATCCTTTGAATTAACTGCAACCCCGGTATTTGATATTGAATATTTATACTCGGCCTGGATAGCAGGTGCCGACGGAAATAGCTTATTTGTTCATACCAACAGCCAAGGAAACAAAGATGCTTTCAACTTATCCGGAGTGCATTTAACAATTAATAGTGCCAATGTCGTTTCGCATATCGTAAATAATTATTCTACCAACAGAACCATAATTAATGATTCAACATACGTTGTCGATATTGCTTTTGGCGATGAAACCAGAAGTGAATATAATGATATTGGTTCGTTGCCAGGCATCCAAATATCTGATAAACAGATAAGAATCGAATACAACTACATTGCCGCCACAATGAAATTAAGGAGTGTTGCAAAATTCACAAACAAATACGAAACTATTTACGACGAAAAGCCAAAAATTGTATTAGGCAGTGTATGGTATGACGATACTAAACTGGATTTAAAAAATCTGAACACGATGACGATTTCTTCAGGAGGTGATAATACTCTCCTCAGAACAAATAATAGCACCGAAACACAGTCTGTGGTCGAAAAAATGTCGGACTCACACCGAGAAGTGCGTTACGACAATGTAACCGGATTGGTATCAATGGATGAAACCACTACTTACGTGAGCACCGATTATTCTGGAGGTGATGTGGTTCTGAAAGTATTATTGAAGATGAAATAATATTCATTAAAACAATAAATTTATTATTAAGTCCTGTCAAAAATCTCTGTAAATTTTTGATTAAAAATTAGGAGGCTGACTCAATACAAAATGAGTCAGCCTCTTTATAAGTTTTCTATATTGATATTAATTCCCTATTTCAGAAAGGAATTTAATTCGAACCAAACGAACTTCAGTTTCACTGAAATCGTCTTCTCCCAAGTCATCCAAAGCTGCATCGATTTTATCAGTTTCAGCGGTGTTGAAATAGTCAAAAATTTCGTCTATGTGATCTGAATCCATTATTTCATCCAAAAAGTAATCGATATTGATTTTAGTTCCTGAATAAACAATTGCTTCAATCTCATCCAATAATTCAAAAATATCCATTCCTTTCGAAAGTGCAATATCGTCAAGTGCTATTTTTCGATCAATAGCCTGAATAATAGACACTTTCAATTTAGATTTATTAGCTACTGTACGAACCCGCAAATCTTCAGGACGAATAATCTCGTTTTCTTTTACATGTTCTTTAATTACTTTCAGGAATTCTTCGCCATAACGTTTTGCTTTTCCTGCACCAACTCCGGGAATATTCTGGAGTTCATCCATTGTAATAGGATAGCTTGTTGCCATAGCTTCGAGCGATGGATCCTGAAAAATAACAAACGGAGGTACTTCTAACTTTTTAGAAAGCTTCTTACGTAAGTCCTTTAATATTGAGAACAAAATATCATCGGCAGCACAGGTTCCGCCACCGTTTCTTCCACCAACTGTTGCTTCTTCTTCTTCATCTTCGAACTCATTATCCTTAACAATAGGAAATGATTCCGGTTTTTTCAGATACGCTTTTCCACTTGTGGTAAGCTTCAACAATCCGTAGTTTTCAATTTCTTTCGACAAAAAGCCGGCAATCATTGCCTGGCGGATAACGGCATGAAGCAGTTTCTCGTCTTCGTCGGAAGCAGATCCGAAATTTTCAAGTTCATCGTGTTGATATGATTTTACATCAGAGGTTTCATTCCCTTTCAAAATATCAACAATGTGTTCAGCCTTGAATTTTTCCTTAACAATTAATACAGTTTCTAATACAAGCGACAATAATTCTTGTCCTTCAATAAATTTTCGTGGTTTCATACAGTTATCACAACATCCGCAGTTTTCTTCCATGTATTCTTCTCCAAAATAATGGAGCAATAACTTTCGTCTACAGACTGAAGACTCGGCATAGGCTTGTGTTTCCAATAATAATTGATTGCCAATTTCTTGCTCAGCCACGGGTTTGCCTTGCATAAATTTGCGTAATTTATCTAAATCTTTATAGGCATAAAATGCTATACATTGACCTTCACCTCCATCACGACCGCCACGTCCCGTTTCCTGGTAGTAACCTTCCAGACTTTTTGGCATATCGTAATGTAAAACATAGCGTACATCCGGCTTATCAATTCCCATTCCGAAAGCAATTGTAGCCACAATTATTTCCACTTTTTCCATCAAAAAACTGTCCTGATTTTCGCTTCGGACTGCAGATTCCATTCCAGCGTGATAAGGCAGCACCGAAATATTGTTCATTCGAAGTGTTTCAGACAATTCTTCAACTTTTTTCCGGCTCAGACAATAAATAATTCCTGATTTCCCGGCTTGAGACCGTATGTATTTTATTATATCTTTATCAACATTGGCAGTCTTTGGACGAACTTCGTAATATAAATTAGCCCGATTGAATGACGATTTGTAGACCGTTGCATTTAACATGCCTAAGTTTTTCTGAATATCATGCTGCACTTTAGGAGTGGCTGTGGCTGTTAAAGCAATGAGGGGTGCCACGCCAATCTCATTTATAATAGGACGAATCCGACGATATTCAGGCCGGAAATCATGTCCCCATTCAGAAATACAATGAGCTTCATCAACAGCATAAAACGAAATCTTAAGTTGCTTGAGGAACTCGATATTTTCTTCTTTTGTAAGTGATTCCGGAGCAACATACAGCAATTTTGTTTTCCCTGATAAAATATCAGCCTTTACTAAATCTATCGCCTGCTTGGATAATGAAGAGTTTATAAAATGAGCAATACCATCTTCTTCACTAAAATTTCGCATCGCATCAACCTGATTCTTCATAAGTGCAATAAGCGGCGAAATCACAATGGCTGTTCCTTCCATAATCAAAGATGGAAGTTGATAGCACAATGATTTTCCTCCACCTGTAGGCATCAACACGAATGTGTCCTTGCCGTCAAGTACATTTTGAATTATCGCTTCCTGATTTCCTTTGAAGTTGTCAAAACCGAAGTTCCGTTTCAACTGCGTAGACAATACAGATAGTTTAGCCATATAAATATCTTTTGTAAAAAAATTGAATGCGAAAGTAGTATTTATTGTCGAATTAAAAGCATGGATTGAACTATTTTTTTACTGAATATTGCAAATAAACAATAAATTATCTTTCATTGTGAGTTCCATTTATGAAACAAAAATAGAAACAGATTTTAAATATACAACATTTTTTGAAAAAAAAAACAGGATATTAACTAATTTCATTAGTCAATATCCTGAAACAATTAATTAAAACTCTGTATATCTTTACCTTAAAGCTTTAAATGTTATGCAATTTTTAACCGATTAATATTCGCTTTTTCGATTTTACTTTGTGCATAGTCTTGTGAAATCTGTAATTTACTCACATTTTTGGATGGCATCTCAAACATCTCGTCCATCATAATGGTTTCTGTGATTGAACGCAATCCGCGAGCTCCGAGTTTAAATTCTATAGCTTTGTCAACAATATATTCCAATACATCTTCATCGAAATGGAGTTCAATATTATCCATTTTGAATAATTTTGTATACTGTTTGATAATTGAATTTTTCGGCTCAGTCAGAATTCGTCTGAGAGCATCTCTATCCAACGGCTCAAGATAGGTCAAAATTGGTAAACGTCCGATGATTTCTGGTATCAATCCAAACGACTTCAAATCCTGCGGAGCAATATATTGCAGCAAATTATGTTTATCAACCTGTTCATTTTCTTTCGATGCCGTATACCCAACCACCCGTGTATTGAGCCGTGAAGCAATTTTTTTCTCAATTCCATCAAAAGCACCGCCACAAACAAACAAAATATTCTGAGTATTTACAGCTATCATTTTCTGATCGGGATGTTTGCGTCCGCCTTGAGGTGGAACATTAACCACAGCACCTTCCAGTAATTTTAACAATCCCTGCTGAACACCTTCACCACTTACATCACGGGTTATGCTTGGATTATCACTTTTGCGGGCAATTTTATCAATTTCATCAATAAATACAATTCCACGTTCGGCTGATTTTACGTCATAATCTGCCACCTGAAGCAAGCGGGTCAGAATACTTTCAATATCTTCGCCCACATAACCGGCTTCGGTCAAAACCGTTGCATCGACAATACAAAACGGAACGTGAAGTTTTTTTGCAATGGTTTTAGCCATCAGTGTTTTTCCTGTACCGGTTGAACCTACCATGATGATATTTGATTTTTCAATTTCCACATCATCATTTGTATTTTCCTGCATCAATCGTTTGTAGTGGTTATAAACTGCAACGGATAGAAACTTTTTGGCTTCATCCTGCCCTATTACATATTGATCCAGATATTCTTTTATTTCAATTGGCTTTGGTACCTGATCCTTTTTAATGCTCAGAGAATTCGACTTTTTGATTGTATTCTCTTTTACAATTTCAGCAGCTTGTACAGCACATTCTTTACAAATGTGCGCACCGTCCTGCCCCATGATGAAAAAATCCACCTGAGATTCCGGACGACCACAGAAACTGCAATTTTTATTGTTTTTAGCCATTTATTTCTTTTTCTCGTTTATCAAAATTTTGTCAATCATACCATACTTCAACGCTTCTTCCGAAGTCATCCAGTGGTCACGATCAGAATCCTTCTCAATCTGTTCATAAGTATTTCCAGAATGGTCGGCGATGATATTGTACAATTCTTTTTTGAGCTTTTGAATTTCGCGTGCCGTAATTTCAATATCCGAAGCCTGACCTTGTGCTCCACCCATTGGTTGGTGAATCATGATACGTGAATGCTTCAATGCTGAACGCTTCCCTTTAGTTCCGGCAACCATTAAAACGGCTCCCATCGAAGCTGCCATACCCGTACAGATAGTAGCCACATCGGAACCAATAAACTGCATGGTGTCATAAATGCCTAATCCGGCATAAACCGAACCACCAGGGGTGTTCAAATAAATAGAAATATCTTTACCGGGATCAGAAGAATCCAGATAAAGTAATTGTGCCTGAATCACATTAGCTGTATAATCATCAACTTCAGTTCCAAGGAAAATAATGCGATCCATCATCAAACGTGAAAAAACATCCATTTGTGTTACGTTCAATTGACGTTCTTCGAGAATTGATGGTGAAATGTAATTACTGTTGGTAATGTCGGCGTATTTATCCAAAGCCAAGCCATTCATACGGAGATGTTTGGTAGCATAACTGCGAAAATCATTGTTGTTCATAATCTTTATAGTTTGAAAGTTTTTTAAGTCATTATATCAATCAGTTTATTCAAAAATCAGACCGATATAATCAGACTGACAAATAGTCAACCAACCGCATTGAATTGAAAAAGGTTTTTAACCTCTTCTAAAAATGTGAAACAAAGATAGTTCTATTTTGTTTAATTTTTTAGCAGTTAAAAACCTTTTTGACAAAATGAATGAAAAGCAATTATTTTGCTTCAAACATTTTGTTGAATTCCTCTATTGAAACTTCTTTATTGTCTAGTTTAACAGCACCTTTCACTACTGCAATTACCTTTTCTTCAGTCACTTTATCAATCATGCCTTTCAAGGTATCTTCTTTTTTCATCATATCCTTGGCATAATTTGCAAGAATTTCATCTTCCATTCCAATCATCCCATATTGAGCAAACTGAGCTTTTGCTATTTTCTTAGCATATTCTTCAACATCAGCAGGCTCCACTTTAATATCATTGGCTTTGGTCAGTTTGTCTTTTATCAGATGCCATTTCAGGTCGGCAATCATTTTAGGATAATCTTCTTCCAGAGTTTCTGCTGTAAGATTTTCGTTCGAAGATAAAACCCAACGTTTCAGAAATGCTTCAGGGAAAGTTACGTCGCTGAATTTTGCAACCAACATTTCCTTTGCATCCATTCCGAATTTGTATTCGCTATCGGCAACCAGGGTCTCCTGAATGGTTTCTTTGATTTTTGCTTTGAATTCTTCTTCGCTGCTTACAATTCCTTCACCATAAACCTTATCAAATAATTCCTGATTAATTTCTGATTCGTGGTAACGGGTTATGCTTTCAATTTTCAACTGGAAATCAGAATCAATCGTTTTGGCTGCTTCTTTCGAAATTTTCAACATAGAACTGATTTCTGTTTCGCTTTCAAAAGCTTTAGCAGGATTGAAAATGATTACATCTCCTTTTTTTGCTCCTGCAAAAAGTGCTTTCTGATCAGCATCCTTCATATAAGCCACAGTAAGAGTTGCATCTTTCACTTTTATGCCATCTTCGTTTACTTTGCTATTTGCCATTTCAAGCAATTCGCCTTTCAACATGTCTTTTTCTTCAACCAACTCTTCCTGAATATACTTTCCATATCGACCGGTGTACGATTTTACCTGATTTTCAATCATTTCATTGCTAACAGCAATGTTGTAGTATTTAACCTTATCTTTTGCAGTTAATTCCACTTCAAATTCAGGTGCAATTCCCAAATCGAAAACAAATTCGAAATCTTCCTGAGCATCGAAATCAATAGATTGTTGTTCAGTTTCATTTGGCATGGGCTCACCCAGAATATTCACATTATTCTCGCGAATGTAATTGTATAGATTATCAGAAACCAATTTGTTGATTTCTTCAGCCAGTACGGCTTTACCATACATTTTTTTTACCAAACCTACCGGAATCATACCTGGTCTGAATCCGGGGATGTTCGCTTTCTTGCGATAATCACGTAAGGTTTTGTCTACTTTTTCGGCATAATCCGCTTTTTCAATGCGTACTGTTACAATTGCATTGTTTTGATCGAGGTCTTTTCTGACAATATTCATACTATATTAATTGTGTAATTTTCTGATTCTTATCCATTTCGGATTGGGGCGCAAAGGTACAAAAAAAAAGAAACATGTTGTGTATAATATCCCAAAAAAATGCAAGCGCAAGATTTGATAAAGAATTATTGAAAGAAAATTTAACGAGCAAGGATTGTTACTTCTACTTTGAGCCAAGTTGTATGACTAGAAGCGCAAGTAGGCAAGCTAACTAGTGCATTTAACACTCAAAATGTAAATACCGTAAATTATTTACGTATTTTGGTTTGTAAATGCATTTTCAACAGAAAGACACCTAAAATCGCCAATACGCCACTGGCTATTCCAATCCAAAGTGTGTTGCCGGTTCCAACGGTATCAATATCAAAAGTTTGAACACCATTGTTTTTTAAATAATAAAAAATTACAGCAATCACGTTATTGGTGAAATGCGCCACGATGGGCAGCCACATATTGTCACTCCAAAAGAGCAAATAGCCAAAAAACGCACCCATCAACATACGTGGAACAAAACCGTAAAATTGGAAATGAATGGCGCTAAAAACAACAGCAGCCATCCAGATAGCCGGAATCCAACCTTTCCATTGTCGAAATATGCCTTGCAATGCTCCTCTGAAAAATAGCTCTTCGCCCAAAGCGGGGATTATGGCAATTACAAAAATAGCAAACAGTAATGCATTGATTGAATGTATATTCATTAGTTTTTCAGTCAATTTAGCAGCTTCGGCTTCATAGGATTTCATCATAGTTTCTAATCCCGAAAAGGCTTTTGGCAAAACCAAATGTTGGTTTAAATCGCCCAACAAATTGATAAACGGAATGATGAGAACCATAAAAAGAATGACAAAAAACACATCGATCCATCTTGTTTTTGTATCAAAATGAAGAAATTTTAACCCGTTTTCGGAACATAAAAAGGCTAACACAAACGGCGGAATCACAAACATAGCTACTGATACTATGAGTTGCGACAATTTCATCATATCCGGGCTTACCGAACCTGAAATGCCAATAAAACCAACTACCGGCAAAACAATCAGTACAAAAAACAAAGCAATTGCAATCAACAAAAAGAGTTTCGTAAAAACTCCGCTATTTTGAAAATAGCCTTTCCATTTTTCCATCTCAAGTTAATTTATAAAAAAACTTCTGCTACCTTTCGATAACAGAAGTTCTTTTCGTGTGTCTTAGAAATAATTTCTTAGTTTCTTGGACGAGCTTCTTTAACAACCATTGAGCGGCCATCAAATTCAGCACCGTTTAGTTCTTCAATTACTTTTGTAGCAGCTGCATCGTCAGCCATTTCTACAAATGCAAATCCTTTTGATTTTCCAGTTTCGCGATCTTTGATGATTTTGCAAGATTCTACTGCTCCATACTCTTGGATAACTCCTTCAAGGTCATTTTCGCGAACTTTGTAACTTAGGTTACCTACGTAAATGTTCATAAAATAAAAATAAAAAATTGAATAAATAGTGTTTTCAAGAACAGTATAAACAAACGAGGTTAAAGCAAATTCTGTCCCTGAAAAGGTGAGTTGAGAATAACCAATCGAAAAATACACTTTCTTTTCGTTGCAAAGAAAAACATTTATTTTCAATTATACAACAAATTGTGTAAAAATATTTGAATTTTAGTGAATTAAAGACTTTTTTTCTAATTTCTTGTAAGCCCGCTACCTTTGATAATCCACTTATAGGAACACAATTCTTCTAAAGCCATTGGACCTCTAGCATGGAGTTTTTGAGTGCTGATTCCAATCTCCGCACCTAATCCAAATTGAGCTCCATCGGTAAATGCAGTAGAAACATTGGTGTAAACACAAGCTGCATCCACCATTCTGTCGAAAAATTGAATATTTTCTTCATTTTCACTTACAATACATTCGCTGTGCTTCGAACTGAATTTGGAAATATGATCAACAGCTTCCGAAACGGACGAAACTGTTTTAACCGACATTTTATAATCAAGAAATTCTATTCCGAAACTCTCTTCGGTTGCTTTCTGCAATAAAGCTGAGGGATAAGTTCCATTGAGAAATGTGAATGCTTTCACATCAGCATAAATTATCACATTTTTCTCTGCCAGTTTCTTACAAAGTTTTGGTAAATCGGCCAGGCGTTTTTCGTTTATTAACAAGCAGTCAAGCGCGTTACAAACGCTTACACGACGAGTTTTGGCATTAAAAACAATTTCTTTTCCTTTCTCTAAATCGCCGGATTCATCAAAATAGGTATGGCAGATTCCCGCACCGGTTTCAATAACCGGAATGCGTGAATTATCCCGAACAAAATCAATCAATCCTTTTCCGCCGCGTGGAATAATTACATCAACAAAACCAACTGCATTCATCAATTCGGCTGTAGCTTCACGCCCTGCAGGCAATAAAGTCACACTGTTTTTATCTAATCCAAATCGCTCCAGGACAGATTGAATCACTTTTACGATGGCAGAATTCGAATAATGAGCATCCGTTCCGCCTTTTAAAACACAAGCATTTCCGGATTTCAGACAGAGTGAAAACACATCGAAACTTACGTTTGGACGGGCTTCATAGATAATTCCAACCACACCAAACGGAACAATAACTTTCGTAATTTTCATTCCATTCGGCCGTACGGTTTCCATCAACGTTTTTCCAAGTGGTGATTTCAACGATGCCACATTCCGAATATCGGCGGCAATGCCTTCAATTCGTTCCTTGCTTAGCAAAAGTCTGTCATACATTGGATTCGTTTTGTCCATAGCTGCCAAATCTTTCGCATTCTCAGTCAGAATAACTTCGGTTTGAGCCACAGCTTCATCAGCGAGTGCCAGCAAAACCTGATTAATGGTCTCAGCGTTTACCAGATTTAATGATCGTGAAGCACGAACAGTGAATTCTTTCCAGTTGGATTGTATATTATTGTTAGTCATAATGTCTGATTATTGTTATAAAAGCATTGCACCACAAATAGTAAATGGATTCCCCATTGGCCTAATTTTTCTCATCTGATTTAAGACGATACAAGAATGTGTTGAATTTCAGATATCTGTCGTGGTTACTTTGCAATCCCGGATTTTGTATAATTCTGACATCATGATAGGTGGTGCCATAACTGCCATCGTAAAGTAAACGCATGAACGTACATTGTTGTTTTTCACCACGAAATATGCTTTTCATCTTTATCATTACCTGTTCGTAAATATAGGTTGTTGATTGGTAGATAAAACCAAATCCTAAAATCATTTCCGGAAAATAAGTATGAAACTTTCGTTCACCTTTAGCTACAAAAACCACGCGTGAATGGAATGACTCTTCTTCAATTCCATTTAAAATCAACCCACCAGTAACCTGATTAAAACGCGAAAGCTGGATTTCTCCGTAAATGGTATCGGAATGGAGCGTAATAATATAACCTACCGCCGTCATTGCAAATGATTTAAATGCAAAAACGAGCAATATGAATGTTATAAGCAGCATCTTGAATATATTTTCCCTGAACACTTTCTCTTTCTTTAATTTGTATTATTCCAGATATAAATAATCACAATGAACCAACAGTTTAGTAAAATTATTCTTCTATATTTTGCTCCAATTGAAAAAATTCATCCAGCTTTCTTTCCAATAAACTTTTGTCAAACAGCATTGTTTCGTATTTAGCGATTAATGTAGGTGACATACTTCTGTTTAAGGCGTATTGCACTACTTTTGAATCTTTATTTTTACAAAGAATAATTCCAACACTTGGTTTTTCGTGTGATTTCCTTACAATGTTGTCAAGCGCTTCCAAATAAAATTCCATTTTTCCAAGATACTCGGGTTGAAAATCGGTAATTTTCAAATCTATTGCCACCAAACATTGTAATTCCCGATGAAAAAAGAGCAAATCTACATAAAAATCTTTGCTTCCTACCTGTAGTCGATATTCTTCGCCAACAAATGAAAAGTCTTTTCCAAATTCAATAATAAATTGCTTTAAATTCCCTACAATAGCTTTTCTTAAATCTTTTTCGGAATGAATAGCCGGTAACGACAGAAAATCAAGCATATAACTATCCCGAAATGCTTCTTCAGCTTTTGGATGAACTTCTCTCAGCACTGCCGAGAGTTTCTTGTCGGACAAAAACATTCTTTCAAATAAAGCACTATCTAATTGTCTCTCAAGTTCGCGGGAACTATATCTCTCCTGAATAGCCAGTTTTATATAGAACTCTTTTTCCTGAAGTGATTTTGTTTTCGAAATAATTAACAAATTATTTGTCCAGCTTAATTCTCTCAGCATTGCCGAGAGTTTTGGTGAGTCCTTATAGGTTTCGTAAAATTGCTTCATTCGCCATATATTTTGGCTCGAAAAACCTCTGACTCCCGGTTCTTTTTGTTGAATAAATTCAGACAGTGAATTTACAATAGATTTTCCCCATTCACTACTTTCAACTTTCAAATGAACCTGTTCTCCTATTTTCCAATACAAGGTAATTAATTCAACATTGATAGCCAAAATTGAATTTTCTTTTGCTTGAGAAATCAGTAGCCTGATTTCGTTAAATTGCAAACTGAGGTCTTTTTTCATAAAATCAATAAATTATTAATGATCTGACTTTTATTCCAGATACAAATAATCGCAATGAACCAAAGGCTTTTGGTTCTTTTTCCCCACCATTTCACGGGCTTTCTCACTGTCGTACTGAACTTTA
This sequence comes from Bacteroidales bacterium, assembly GCA_038329115.1. Taxonomy (GTDB): domain Bacteria; phylum Bacteroidota; class Bacteroidia; order Bacteroidales; family Paludibacteraceae; genus Paludibacter. Next base: position 10,730 of record JBBQMQ010000002.1, on the reverse strand, counting down.
CCAACGCCAAGGGAATGTCCTTTCTGATCAAAAATCCGAACAATATCATCTTTCTCGAAATCACCCACAATTTTTGTTGCACCAATTGGGAGAAGACTTACTGCCTTTTCTCCTGTTAATACTCTTGCCGCATTCTCGTTTACATGAATTTCGCCTTTGGCAAAACCTTCGCTATGCGCAATCCACTTTTTCACGCTCGAAACTTCACCGCTGGAAGCCACAAATTGTGTACTAACAACATCTGACTTTTTATCCAGAAGCTGAAGTAAAATACTATCCTTTTTACCATTGGCAATAATGACATTTATTCCCTGATCTGCAATTTTGCGAGCAATGGTTGTTTTGGTCAACATTCCGCCACGACCAAATGTTGATTTGGTGGTTTGAATAAAGTCAGAAACATCCTGTCCTTTTTCAATTCTGCGAATCACTTCCGACGATGAATCAGCAGGATTTCCGTTATAAATACCATCTATGTTGCTCAAAATTATTAATGCTTCCATATCCATCATCGAAGCTATCAATCCGGACAGTTCATCATTATCGGTAAACATCAATTCCGAAACAGATACCGCATCATTCTCATTTACAATAGGAATTACATTATTTTGAAGCATTACCTGCATGCAATTCCGTTGATTAAGATAATGACGGCGACTACTGAAATTTTCTTTGGTTGTCAGCACCTGACCGACAATAATTCCATGTTCGCGGAACAAATCGTAATAATGATTGATAAGTTTAGCCTGTCCGACGGCCGAAAAAAGTTGACGCTGATCAACCACATCCATTTTTTTATTGATTCCCAAAATACTTCGACCCGAAGCAACAGCACCGGATGAAACCATCACTATTTCAACACCTTTTTTATGCAGTTGCGAAATCTGATCAACCAATGCCGACATACGCGTGATGTCCAATGTTCCATCAGCACGTGTCAACACATTACTGCCTATTTTTACTGCTATTTTTTTGAATCGAAGTGACATAGATTTGACCGGGAATTGAAAGTTAAACATTAATCAATAAAACTGTTATATAATTGAGAAATCTTAAAGTCCCCTGAAGGGGGATTTAGGGGGCCTCATTATAAACCACATGCATAAGTGTTGTTCCAACTGCATTAAGTGTGTTTTTATCCACATTATCCATCGTGTCGTGAGTTGTATGCCAGTAAGTTCCAAAGCCGGTACCTGAATTTGGATCGTAATGAATAATATCAATGCTTGGAATGCCAATAATTTGATTTATAAAGATATGGTCATCGGTTATTGATCCACCTTTTTGATTCCGAAAATAATTCCCAAATCCCAAACTTTGAGCTTGCGACCATACTTTCGTCACCACACTTTCGGCATAATAATCCGAAGCTTGTTCGCGATAAAATGCAGCTTGTGGAGCACCAACCATGTCGAGCAAAATGCCAAATCGGGCTGTGTAACCGGCAACATGAGGATTTTTAGCCCAATACTGAGTTCCGAGACACCACGAATTTTCGCTACTTTCGCCACCGACCGATTCAGGTTGTCCGTAATCTTCCGAGTCAACAAAAAGAATATCCACACCAACTGTCGGTTGATTTTTCCCCATCAATCTGGCCATTTCGAGCAACACGCCTACTCCACTGCCGCCATCGTTGGCAGCCATAACCGGTTTTTTTCGATTCTCAGGTTTTGGATCGTGATCGGCCCACGGACGGGAATCCCAATGTGAAAAAAGTAATATGCGTACTTCGGCTTTTGGATTATACGAACCGATAATATTAACCGACTTTAAAACGGTTCCATCAAATGCGGTCAAATCAGCCTTTTGTTCTATCACTTCTGCTCCAAAACGTTTCAGTTCTGCGGCTAAATAAACTGCACATTTGTCGTGGGCTTTTGTATTTTGAACACGCGCACCAAAATCGACCTGATTTTTTGTATATAAATAGGCTGAATCGGAATAAAATTGAGGTACATTCACAGTTTTCACTTCTTTTTTCTGACTTTGTACCGCTTTATTACAGCTCGAAAAGCTAATAACTGTAAGTAAAATGAATATTATTTTTCGCATATATAACTAAATGAGATACAAAGATACGGATTTATGACGAAAAACCGCATCTACTGTTAAGCAGATACGGTTTTATAAAGTAAATTTCTATTTAGAAATGAAGTAGGCCTTACGAAATTTTCAAATCAAAAATTCCATTTTACGGCCAGTCTCGGACGCACAATAAAACCTTCGGTTCCCGCAAAATTACTGGCTAATTCAACTTCAGTTCCTGCAGAAAGATGTTCGGTGAAGTTGTACCAAAGTTGGGGTTGAGTAATAAAAGTAGTGCTGGTCATTGAACCGTTAGAATTCGTGTTATCTTCCAACCAAAAATCGGCAAACCCTGTAAAACTCAACTTCCGTTTGAAAAAGTCAAGTCCCCATACAGCAGTAAGCTGAGCAGACTCCTGTTTTCCTACAATGTGTTTGAACAATGCCTGAATGGTAAGTACTTTTGAAAAATCTTCATTATGCATATTGTAATCGGCACCAATTAACCATGCATTATTAATAGGGAAAGCTGCCTGTCCGGTCAACGCTGATGAGTTTGGAAATGAACCTAACCCGCCGTTATATTCCACATGAGCACTAATCGGTCCCTTCCAGAACTGTAGCGAACGGGCAATTTCCATGTATGCACCGGACGGATGTTTTTCAGGTCCGAAATCATAATAAAAATCTACAAAATAGAATGTGCTTCCCCATTTGTCGGGTTTGAACATTTCAAGCGTGGTGGTTACATAGTTATGGTCTTTACCAAAGTCATAGAGCACCTGAAGGTTTTGAGACATAAGACTCATTGATAGCGCTAAGAATAATAGAATGGTATACTTTTTCATATTTATATGTCAATTAACAAATTAGACTACAAAGATAATTCTTTCAATTGTTTTAGACAACTATCTTATATTTTGCAACTAAAACATCTAAACATTGTACAGTTTTAGTTAGCTTTGCATCCTGTTTTTGAAGTTAGTGCATAATAATTCCTTATTAGGACAATTTTTTTCTCAAAATCAAAAAAAATAATGGCATCTTTAAATAACTCCAAATTGATATATAAAATATTAATTATAAACATTTTAGTTTGATAAACAACCTTTTTAAAAGTATTAATTTAACCTGTTTGTTTCAAAAACAGGTTGTAAAACATATTTTTTTACTTGTATCAGTGAGAATTTACCTGTTATTTTGCCACCGTTAACTAAACAACACAATCTTTTTTATACCTTAAAAAACTAATACCTATTTAAACGTGAGACTTTGTGAAAAGTCTCACGTTTTTTTGTGCATATCCATTGTTTTATGCACATTTTTGGTTTTTTGTGCATAAATCTGTTGTTACTTGAAGAAAAACTGTTATTTTTGCGGGTCAAAATTAATTGGGTCAATGTGTATACTAAAACAGACCACAATTTTAATCAAATATATCCTTATTTCCAATTTGAAATATTCAATCAAATACATAAATTATAATCAAAAAAATGAGTTTTAACATTGTAGTTCTTGCAAAGCAAGTGCCCGACACACGAAATGTAGGTAAAGACGCGATGAAAGCTGATGGAACTGTAAACCGTGCAGCACTTCCTGCTATTTACAATCCTGAAGATTTAAATGCGTTGGAACAAGCTCTTCGCTTAAAAAGTAAAATCAAAGGTGCGACGGTTCATATCCTTACCATGGGACCTGCCCGTGCTGCCGAAATTATCCGCGAAAGTATGTATCGGGGTGCCGATGGTGGTTATTTATTAAGTGGTCGTGAATTTGCCGGTTCTGATACACTGGCTACATCATACGCAATTGCTTGTGCCATTCGTAAAATGGGCAAAGTAGATTTAATCGTTTGTGGTCGTCAGGCTATCGATGGTGATACCGCTCAGGTTGGCCCTCAGGTTGCTGAAAAACTCGGACTTCCACAGATCACCTATGCTGAAGAAATTCTGGATTTAAAAGACAATAAAATCACAGTTAAACGTCGTCTTGAACGTGGAATTGAAGTTGTAAGAGGATCATTACCAATGGTAGTTACAGTTAACGGTTCGGCTCCCGAATGTAGACCACGCCACGCGAAACTCACCATGAAATATAAACGTGCCGCCACAGCTACCGAAAAACAGGAAAAAGGTGATGATTATTCTGACTTTTATGATGCTCGTCCGTATCTGAATATTACCGAATGGGGTGTAAATGATATTGAACATGATATCAATTGGTTGGGCCTTAGCGGTTCGCCTACCAAAGTGAAACAAATCGAAAATGTAGTATTCACAGCAAAAGAAAGCAAGCGATTGACCGCTGCAAATACTGAAATAGAAGATTTGATGATAGAATTAATTGCTAACCACACAATCGGATAATTTACCATGAACAATATATTTGTATATCTTGAAATAGAAGATGGAATTGTAGGCGATGTGAGCCTGGAATTACTTACCAAAGGTCGGAGTTTGGCAAAACAGCTGAATTGCAAACTGGAAGCACTTGCAGCCGGTTATAAATTGGATGGAATTGGCGCTCAGGTTTTTCCTTTCGGAGTGGATGTGCTGCATCTTGCTGATGATAAACGCATGGCTCCTTATACTTCATTGCCGCACACTTCGTTGCTGGTAAATCTTTTTAAAGAAGAAAAACCACAGATCGCCCTGATGGGAGCTACTTCTATCGGTCGTGATTTAGGTCCCCGCGTTTCTTCAGCGTTGTTCAGTGGTTTAACTGCCGACTGTACTTCGCTTGAAATAGGAACGTATGAAGATAAAAAAGCCGGTAAAGTATATGAAAATCTGCTTTATCAGATTCGTCCGGCTTTTGGAGGAAATATTGTTGCAACCATTGTGAATCCTGATTGTCGCCCACAAATGGCAACTGTTCGCGAAGGTGTAATGAAAAAAGAAATCAAAGATCCGAAATTTATTGGTAAAACAATAAAGATGGATGTTGCTAAATATGTTGCAGATACAGATTTCGTTGTGGAAGTGATTGAACGCCACATGGAAAAATCGAAACTGAACATCAAAGGATCACCGATTATTGTTTCGGGTGGATACGGAGTTGGGAGTGCTGACAATTTTAAATTGTTACATGAACTGGCTGCTACCTTAGGTGGCGAAGTTGGTGCTTCACGTGCTGCTGTGGATGCAGGTTTTGCTGAACACGAACGTCAGATTGGACAAACAGGAACAACTGTTCGTCCTAAATTGTATATCGCTTGCGGTATCTCAGGGCAAATTCAGCACATTGCCGGTATGCAGGAAAGTGCTATGATTATTGCTATTAACAACGATCCCAAAGCGCCTATTAACCAAATTGCAGATTATGTAATTACCGGTACAGTAGAAGAAATACTTCCAAAAATGATTAAATACTATAAGAAAAACTCTAAGTAGAGATGCCCCCTAAATCCCCCTAAAGGGGGACTTAAAGACTCAACTATACAATTACCAGATATATTAACCCATTAAATAAACGCTCTTAGCAAGTCCCCCTTTAGGGGGATTTAGGGGGCTTCAAATTATGAATTACTTTAACGACAATCCTGCCATACAATTTCAGCTTTCGCATCCTTTGATGAAGAAAATTGTTACTCTCAAGGAGCGTAACTTTGCTGATAAAGACAAATATGATTATGCATCGCGCGATTTCGAAGATGCCATTGACAACTACGAAAAAGTACTTGAAATTATCGGGGGAATTTCTGCTGATATTATTGCTCCGAATGCCGAAAGCGTTGACCACGACGGACCACAGGTTGAAAACAGCCGTGTGATTTATGCCCGTGGAACACAGGAAAATCACGAAGCGTTGATGCAAGCCGGTGTTTATGGTATTACACTTCCCCGTCAGTACGGTGGTTTAAATTTCCCGTTTGTGGCTTATGTAATGTCAGGCGAAATGGTAGCCCGTGCCGATGCCGGTTTTGCTAACATTTGGGGATTGCAGGACTGCGCTGAAACCATTGCCGAATTTGCTTCGGAAGAAATTAAAACTGAATTCCTGCCACGCGTTTGCGAAGGTGAAACCTGCTCGATGGATTTAACCGAACCTGATGCCGGTTCTGACTTGCAAGCCGTTCAGTTGAAAGCTACTTACAACGAAAAAGACGATATGTGGTATTTAAACGGTGTAAAACGTTTTATTACCAACGGTGATGCGCAGATCAAACTTGTTTTGGCTCGTTCGGAAGAAGGAACGAATGACGGTCGTGGACTGTCTTACTTTGTTGCCGACAACAAACACGATAATACTGTTTTGGTTCGTCGTATCGAAAATAAATTAGGAATCAAAGGATCACCAACCTGCGAACTGGTGTTCAATAATACTCCTGCCAAACTGGTTGGAACACGCCGCATGGGATTGATCAAATACGTGATGTCGTTGATGAACGGTGCCCGTTTAGGTATCGGTGCTCAATCGGTTGGTCTGTCCGCTGCTGCTTATAACGAAGCATTGAACTACGCCCGTGACCGGAAACAATTTGGTAAAGCGATTATTGAATTTCCTGCCGTATACGAAATGGTATCGGTTATCAAAGCAAAGTTAGACGCTTCACGCGCTTTACTTTATGAAACAACCCGTTTCGTGGACGTTTATAAAATCTACGAAGCTATTGAAAACGAACGCAAACTGGAACCGGAAGAAAAAGCCGAATATAAAGAATATTCCAAACTGGCTGATGCGTTGACACCCATGCTGAAAATGTTCACCAGCGAATATGCCAACCAAAATGCCTATGATTCCATTCAGGTGCATGGTGGTTCAGGTTTTATGAAAGATTATGCTTGCGAACGTCACTTCCGCGATGCACGTATCATGACTATTTACGAAGGAACTTCACAGTTACAGGTTGTAGCGGCTATACGCCACGTAACCACCGGTAATTACCTGAAAATTATTCGCGATTATGATGCTCAACCTATCAATCCTGAATTTACATCGTTGCGGAAACGCCTGCAAATTATGACCAATCTGTTCGAGAATGCAGTTACCCGCGTAAACGAAACCAGAAATCAGGAATACCTCGACTTCCAGGCTCGCCGTATGGTGGAAATGGCAGGACACATTGTAATGGGCTATTTACTAATTATTGATGCATCCCGCGATACGGAAGATCAATTCCGCAAATCGGCCGAAGTATATATCAACTTTGGTGAAGTGGAAGTTCGTCGTCACGCTGCGTTTATCAAAAAATTTGAAGTGGAACATATTGATATTTACAAAGTTCAATAAGAACACTACGAACAAATATAAAACAGAAAGCCCTGAAGATAAATTCTTCGGGGCTTTTTCATTAATCGAAATTAAGTCTTACAGCTTCGAAATCAAATCCCTTGTAGGGCATAACGTCTCGCTATGTAGAAGCTAAAAGGAAGTCACTATGACTTCCTTATTCAAAAACAATCAAGGCAGAGCCTTGCTTATAACCCGACTAGTCTGAAAACGACACCGAACTGAGTTTCTTTTTCCATGCGTGTATCGAAATGCCCTCACTGCTTTCTATCGTTCGCTTCATTGAATTGAACGAACCAAATCCACATTTTTCAGCTAAAAGTTCGTTGCCAATAGCGGGATTAGCAACAAATATTTTTTCGACCTCACGCATGCGAAAGCTGTTGACAAAAGCACAAAAATTCTGATTGTACTGTTTGTTGATTATGGCAGATATATAACTTCGATTAGTACCAATAAGTTGCACCACATCCATTATATTCAAATTGCTATTCAAGAATATATTATCCTTCTCGAAAATATCCACTAACTTTTTCAAAATCAGTTGTTGCGACAAATTAAATTCTGTACCACTTGGCGCTGGTTCGGATGTTTCATTTTCCACTTCGAAAGTCGGGTTTATCATCTTTTGGGTAAATCCCATGTAGCCAATACCATACAACGAAACGGCAAATATTAGCCAAATACTATCTACAATAATTTCGCTGGGTAAAAGCAACTTCCGTCCTACAACATGAGCCAAAAATGTACTTATCGAAATAAAAATAAGAAAAAAGTTTAATAGTTGAGCATTGTTGTACTTACCATCTTCAATATTCGAATAGTATTGCTCGGCTTTATGTGCATATTTTTTTAGCAATCGTTGGTTCAATACAAATGTGATAACAAGCAGCACCACAAAAGTCAACTTCACAATTTTGCGCATAACACCCAAAAACTGAATTTGAGGCGAATCTGGAAAAAGTGTATCGTTGTAAAGCCATGCTTTGTACTGCTCAAAAGGTGTCAGAAAAATGCCAACAGTGTAAACTGTAGCAATCAGAACCGGAACAACAAGGTGTTTTGCATGCCGTCGGAACGTAAACTTGTCATCGATTGTAAGCAGCCTGAAATAAATGTAATAAATTGGGAAAGCAATACTGCCAAAGTAAGCCAAAAATGGTTCCCAAAAAGGAAAAATATCGGGATAAGGCGCAAAAAACAGGTATTGACCAAAAAAGCAAACGCCCACAATAAGCATAAAGAAACTCAGGAACCGTGCAGGCACACTTATATTCCTGTTATTACTCTGCAACGAAATAAACCAAAAAAGCGAAACATATACGGGAGACAGAAGAATTAGTGTTCGAATCATATTGAATATGTATAGTTACAGACAACAATTTTACCTTTTGGCAAATAATTTTACCTTTTGGAAGAAGCACCAAAAAGGGTAAAAGTACCTTTGTAGCGTTATAATATGCAAAAATAGCAAAAAAAAGCAGATTAATGTAATTTGTATTACAAATCAATCAAGATATCGGATTAATAGAAAAAAAATAAAATTTCAAAAATAAAAATCGTATGAAAACACAATCAACAATCTCTTTTCCTTTGCAATGGTTATGTACCCAAAAAAGTAAATCGGGAATTAGTAGTAATAATATTTATTGGCAAACATTGTTAGTTCTAATCGTTACATTATTTATTTTACCTTTTAATAATGTATATGCAGATCAACTACCCAGTGTTTTTAAAGATTATATGAAAATTTCTACATATAACACAAGAAATGAAAAGTTTGTAGTAGTTAATATTAATTTAGTTACTTATGATACGGATGGGTATCATGAATGTGCAGATGTAACTACTAAATTTTCGTATTCTTTAGATGGTGGGGTAACCTATGAAGATCTTTTCACCTATGGTTCGCAGAATCCAACTACATCATACGTTTATTGCGTTCCTGCCCAAGGCATTAATAAGGGAGTTTTGAAAAATGCAAAAACTATAAAGGTAGGATATCAATATTATTTGAATGTAGATTGGTGTTATCCTATAATTGCAGCAGAAAGGGAAGTTAAATTTAGAGTTAAAGGGCCCTGGATTAAAAATTTTAATCAGCCTAGTCCCATTACCGTGCAATGGACTTCTGAAAAGTTATTCCAGCTAAATAAATATGAACCGCCAACAACATTTAAACTGACACCTACTACTGACGGAATTTTTAATTTTGAATGGGCGGGTGCAACAGAGAATATTGTAGGATTTGATGTTTATTCAGACAAAGATTTCACTAACTTAGTTAGAAAAATTGACACTGGTACTTTCTGGAATAATTCAGGCTCCCAATTAGCAAAATTAGGGCTATTTAATCAACCAAATACATATTACGTAAAGCAGTACTATTCTACTTTACCATATCTTAGTCCAACTGATCTTACCCCGGGTTACTCTATAAGCTATGAAAAGAAGTTTACAGAACCGTTAGTTCATGATGGTTATAAATATCCAAAGGATGTGGCTGTTTCAACTAATTTTGAATTATCTCCACTTAAAATAGAATTAGCCATTACAGAGGGTAATACTACTACAAGTTTACCTTCAAAGTACTACATTAAAAGAAATGGTACACTCATTACAGAAAACGGATTGACTAGTTTGAATTATATCGATGAAAATGTAGAACCACTAAAAGAATATACTTATGTAGTTTATTCTGTGCCAGATGGTATAGATAAGAATAATGTGATACCTGAGTTGAGCAAAACAATTGTAGCTACAACAATACCTCCAACAATAAATTTCAGTAAATTCACAATCGAGGGTGTAAAAGGAACTAATCCTTACATAAAATTATCGTGGGAGAAAGATGGGTCAATTGAGTGGTTTGGACCTAATACGGTAAAATTAGAGAGAAAAAACAAGTCATCGAATGAATGGGTTGATTTGGGAATTTTAGATAAATCTACCAAATATAATGACTTTGATGAGATTGTAGAATTCAAATACTACAATTATAGATTAACAGTAAATCAATGGGGTCGAATATCAACTAAATATGATAGTGCGTATGTATCCGAAAAGGTAAGTTTTACGAAAAATGCAGCGACTAAAAACACTTATGGTGACCGTATTAACCTACAATGGACGATTGACAGATTGAATTTGTGCGATAGATTTGAAATTTATCGCTCGTTTGCCACATCCGATGCTGCAGGAGGTGAATCCTGGTCAAACGAAGTTTTAATACATCAACTTTCGGCTCAGACGCTGGTAAATAGTTGGGATGATAGAGATGCTGCACCAGGTATACTCTATAAATATAAAATTGTTGCCATAAAGAAAACAGAAAATTTTGGTGATCAAAAAGTAGATGTTTCTGATATTGGTTTCCGAATGCCTACTGGTGTTGTTACAGGTAGAATTACTTATGGTGCGGGAACTGCTGTAGAAGGTTCATCAATTTATATAAGTAGTAGCTCCGAGGC
>JBBQMQ010000001.1:0-58002 GCA_038329115.1 Bacteroidales bacterium | reverse complement strand
ACCCTGCGGCTGAACCAGTCGACGATGGCGACGAGGAACCATCAATTTTGACAGGTTTATTTTCTAATCTAAGTTTTTCTAAATCGCCCCAAATTTGTTTTGAATTTGGAATACCAGCGACATAGCCATTACCGTTTTTGGCTTGACACTCTGCAAGAACCGATACCATATAATCGAGACGACGTTTCAATTCTGGGTTACCAGTTGATTGGTACATCAAAGCTAATGCTGAAAGGTAATGTCCAGCCATTTCACCACCTAATCCTCCACTTTCCCAATTTCCGTATTTGGGGGCTTTTGGTTCGATACCAGCAACTTCGCAAAAGGGAGCCAAAAGACGGTCGATGTTTAATTCGAGGATGTATCGCAAATCTACATCCTGAGCATGTTTTAACGGTCCGTCAATAACTCTGACATCGGTTAGCGGAAATAATTCTACTTTTAATGATTGTGCAAATATGTTTGTTGCGAAAAGAATTGCAGACAGTAAGAAAAGTTGTTTTCTCATTGATAATTTATGTATTTATTTGTTTTTTTACTTTTTAATATTTTCTTTTACAACAACCAAGGTCTGAAAATCCCATATCTTCAGCTAGAATGATGATAATATTGGGTTTATCATTTGTAGGTTTCTGTGCTGATGCTATACCAGTTATACAACCTATTACAGGAATAATAATGTAGTTATGCCTCATTATTTATGAATTCTATTTATTTGATTTAAGTCTACTTGGATTTTATCAATATCAGGTGTAAAGCCATCTGGATTTGAAATTCGAATATAATTGTATCCTTTTTTTAATTGAACTGGAATTGTGATAACGCTTACTAAACCTTCTGAATTCAATTCGTTTAATGTCATTTCAGAACCATTTACACTGATGATTGCTTCTCTTTCTTCTTTACAACTAAAATAAATTCTCAAATTGAAATTTCCTGAAATGTTTGAATATACATCCCTGAATTCAAGGTAGTTTTCTGCATTTTTACCAATTGAAACAACCTTTGCAAGGCCAGAAAAAATAGAATCTCTTACAAATTTTCCTTGATTTGGAACTTTGACACTGTTTTTAGTTAAATTGAAATTATTTAGCCAACCATTCTCTGCCTCAAATACTTCTTGTAGTTTTGATTCCTTATTAACCACTTTTAGCATCACAGCACCATGAGCAGGAACATTTGCTTTAAATTCAGTATTAAAACTTCCTAGGTTTTTGTGTAACCATAAATCGCGCATTGAAGCTGAACCAATAATATTCAAATCTTCAAGTTTGAAAGAAATGTCAGATGCTTTCTCTGTTCTATTCAAAAGTATAACTGCATGTTCGTTGCTTCGTTTTCCATTGAGATTTTTTGCCCAAACTTGTAAACCAGCAGCATTGTCAGAAATCAATGTAGCCTGCAATCCAGTTGTATCTTGATTTACTGCAATAACTTCTGCATTTGTAATAATCTCTTTGGTTTGTTGAGTTATTTTTGAAAGGTCGTTACCCAAAACCAATGGTGAAGACATAATACACCACATGCTGAAATGGCTTTTGTCTTCTTCAAAGGTCATTCCCCTCCCTACTTCAAGCATATCCATATCGTTGTAATGGCCAGGGCTTACATAAGGCGATAAAAATGTATTTTCATCAATCATTAGAACCACACTTGCCCATTTTGCTTTAATGTCTGTGCCAATTCTCCATGAATCGGCATTATTGGTTACCCATGTACCTGGAAACTGCCAACGACAAACATTGAAATTTATGTCATTCCTACTTGTTTTATCAATTGTTTTTTTAATGTCAGTATAACGGGTTTGTTCATCCAATTTTTGCCTTTTACCGCCACAATAATCTACTTTCAAGAAATCGAAACCCCAGATTTTGAGAAATAAATTAATGTCAGATTCGTCGTGATTATACAAACCGACACCTGCACCGCCAGTTTGTTTGTTGTAGTAGCAACCACATGTGTTTTCGCCTGCTTCCGAGTAAAAACCAGCTTTCAAGTTTTTAGAATGTATGTAATCGGCTAAAATTTTCATTCCGTTTGGGAATTTTATTGAATCAATCCGAAAAGATCCATCACTATATCTACCATTAAAAAACCCATCATCAATATTGATATAGTTGTAACCAGCAGCGGCTAATCCAGACGAAACCATAGCATCGGCTTGTTCTTTAATTATCTTTTCACTAATCCGTACATCAAAATGATTCCAACTTGCCCAACCCATTAGCGGAGTTACAGATTCTGAAATTGCCGACAATGTCATCAATAAACAAATTATGGAGACAGTAAAACTGTTGCCTTTAAAAATTGAAGTCATATTATTTTAATTGAAGTAAAACCACTGATTTTGAAGGAATTGTTGCTTTAATCTGACTACCATTCATTTTAATATTTTTGAAATCGGACATGATAACTTCCGGTTTATTACCAAAATCATTAGATGAATTTATTTTTTCTCCGGTTACAATTTTGCCAGAAATGTTTTTATATGTTTTCCCGTTTATTTCAAAATTTATTTCTTGATTTTTAGTTGGATCAAGATTGCAAAGAGTAATACTTACCACTCCATCTTTTTCTGAGGCAGAAGCATTGATGGCATCCAGTGAATTTTGTCCCAAAACATATTTATTGCTGCTGATTTCGAGGGGAATCAAAGTAGCATTCTGATGAACGTTGTACATTTTATAAACATAATATGTCGGTGTCAAAACCATTTCTTTGCCACGGGTTAAAATCATGGCTTGCAGCACATTAATCATTTGAGCAATGTTACTCATTTTTACACGGTCAGCATGATTGTTGAAAATATTCAGGTTAATTCCTGCTACTAAAGCATCACGCATAGTATTTTGTTGAAACAGAAATCCCGGATTAGTGCCAGGTTCAACATCGAACCATGTTCCCCATTCATCAACCAACAAACCAACTTTTTTATCGGGATCATATTTGTCCATTACAGCAGCATGTTTTGTCACAAGTTCTTCCATTTTCAGAGTTTTTGACATTGTAACAAACCACAATGAATCATTAAATTGAGTTGCCGAACCTTTTTTATTCCAATCTTTACCCGGAACGGTGTAATAGTGTAACGAAATACCATTCATTTTTTTGGATGCTTCACGCATCAAAACTTCAGTCCAGTTATAATTACTTCCGTTGGCACCACTTGCAATTCTGAAAATGCCTGGCGTTCGCATAAAGGTAGAATATTGTTTATACAAATCGGCATAATATTCTGGACGCATATTCCCACCACATCCCCATGTTTCATTTCCAGCAGCCCAAATCTTAACTTTCCATGGTTTTTCACGTCCATTTTGTTTACGAAGTTTTGACATCGGACTTTCATTAGCAGAAGTTACATATTCAATCCATTCCATAGCTTCTTGTACAGTTCCACTTCCAACATTCAAATTGATATACGGTTCAGCACCAATCAATTCGCAATAATCCAGGAATTCATGTGTTCCGAAACTATTGTCTTCGGTAACGCCACCCCAATGAATATTGATAATGGAGGGACGGCTGGTTTTAGCTCCGATTCCATCTTTCCAATGGTAAGTATCAGCAAAACAACCACCCGGCCAGCGAACCAGTGGAACTTTTAGGTCTTTTAAAGCCTCAATAATATCTGTTCTAAAACCACGGATATTGGGTATTTTAGATGTGTCACCCACATAAATTCCATCGTAAATGCATCGTCCTAGGTGTTCTGCAAACTGACCGTAAATGTTTTTGTCGATTTTTGAACCCGGCTTATCTATGTTTAACACGATTTTATTTTGAGAAAACCCATTAATAGAGAGTATGATAAAAGCGGCGAAAAATAATTTCTTCATTCTGATAACAATTTAATTGTTGTTAATTGTAAATTTTTAAAGATTACTTTAAAGTATTGAAGTTCTTATCGTTTGCAGCATTCCATTCATTTACTTTTCTAATCATTTCCCAAGGAAATACTTTTGACATTTTCTCTCTGATATTTCCATTAATTTCCTTCCTTACTTCAGCTTTTTCTTCTGGAGTTAAAGTAGGTGACATTTTTTCTGTCAACATTGTGTACCTGTCAATTGCACAATCAAAGTAAGTTGTTGATTGTTCAGGTGTTAACTTCAAATCTTTTGTTATTTGTTCCTGCATAGCTTTTGCCTTTTTTACAACTGCTTCAGGTGCTGATTGCGCGTAAATAACTGTGTTCAATGCAAAAAATGTTGTTAATAAAATAAATTTTAAAGTTTTCATGATAATAATAATTTTAATTAATGAATATATTTAATTTAAGTAGCATTTGGAAATACAAATCAAATTTTAACTTGATTTCGAGACAAGAAAAATCTTGTATTAATCAATTTTACAGCATTTTGAATAAGATAATAAGATATTGGTTTGTATAATTACTGATCAATTTATTAATATGCAACAATCTTTTTTATGTCGAACTCATTATAAATTAAAGCCCAAGACACGTGGCATACAATCCAACGTGAGCCCCAACAAATCCATCGGCTTTGATGGAACTCAAATTGGTTGCATCGATGTTGGATGCATGAACCACCGATTTATCGTTTTTCAATTGATAAATAAATTCAGCTTTTCCACCTTTAACAATTATTTTCAGAAACAATACTTGCTTGTTAGCTTCAAGAGTCATTTCTTTTTCACTAATTGTGTTGGGTTTTCCGTCAATCATACTCTGAAGTACAATCAGCGTTTTTCCATTTTTCATCATTTTGCCAATTACAAAATAATATTTCTCGTTTTGAAAATAGACTAATCCTGCCAACTCATTATTTACCAATGGTTTGAAATTCATCTCCGCTGATGCTTCAAAATTGATATGTTGCTGACGACGACCGATAAATGCTGGATTGACTAACTGATTCAGACTCCGATTGATGAGATCCAATTCCAATTTTCCGTTGGCAATATACCACCATTTATCACGGGGCGTTCTAACCATATTCCAGTTTATATTCAGTTTAGTAGAGTCAAAATTATCTCGCCAATTGAAATTTCCCGATAAAGTTTGTGTTGATGTCACGTTGGTTTTCAAATCAACTACATTCGGCACTTCTTTCCCATTTTCGAGAATAACCGGGAAACCACTTTGCCAGCTTACAGGCAATAAAAAAGTTTCGCGTCCTGTATTGTAAAAATTTTCCTGATACGGTCGGCAGCCCAGAAAAACAGCAAACCAGTTGCCGTGACCATCGTTTACCAGATCGGCATGACCGGTCGATGTAACTTTATTTTTTCGGTCGGTTGGCAGATCTTTTTGAGTCAGTATCGGATTATTTTCCCATGGGATATATGGACCTTTAAGGTTTTTGCTTCTGAAAATCACTTCGGTATGGTTCACTGAAGTTCCACCTTCAGCTGCCATAAGGTAATAAAAACCGTTAACTTTGTACAAATGCGGTCCTTCAATGTGTGTTGGATGTTTCGTAGTATCCACGCCACCATCCACCAACACAGTTCGTTCACCTACCATTTTATCAAAAGTAGGGTCAAATTCTTGAAGTTTAATTGCCCTGTGACCGGACCATTTTGGTTTACCTAACGGCAAATCACAATTCACAACATACGCTTTTCCGTCGTCGTCTACAAACAACGAAGGGTCAATTCCTTTTATTTCTGGCAATTGTATTGGTTCACTCCAACTTTTAAAAGGGTCTTTGGTTTTGACAATGAAATTTCCAATTCCGTCAACAATGGTATTGATGACATAAAAAGTTTCATTTTTGTCATTATAGGTAATGGCAGGTGCAAAAACACCAGCAGAAAGACGTTTCTCGTCTAAATTCAATTGAGAAGGTCTGTCTAGTACATGTCCGATTTGTTTCCAATGCACCAAATCCACGCTGTGGAATATCGGAATTCCAGGGAAAAAGCTGAAGGTTGAATTGACCAGAAAATAATCATCGCCCCGACGGCAAATGCTTGGATCAGGATAAAAACCCGGAAGAATTGGGTTGCGGTACTGTGTTTGCGGATTAATTTTCTTCTCAAAACAGCTGTCATGACCAGAATATTCAAAATAAGAGAAAGAAGCGTGATTTGTTTTTGCTGATAGAGATGCAACAAATAATAGGAAACAAAATGTAAGTTTGAGTTTCACGATAATATGATTTAAGGTATAAATAGAATCTATTTCAACGTGATTTTTATGGTATCAGTGCCAACAATCAAAGTGGCTTTATCATCCATTTCTCCAGCTCCATAATCTAGAAGAGCTGATTTGTTATCACTGGTTATGTTAAGCGAACCTTGAATAAAGTTGGGATAATTATTAAAACATACCAATGGGTTTGTAGAAGTGATATACATTGCAAAAGGCAAACCGGTTGAAGCAATTCCACTCGCAGAACCTGTTACAGAATAACTATCATCAGCCGGGGTTGGTGTTCCTGCAGTATCATAACGAGCTCTAGCTCTTGTTGCTTTCCAAATAATATTTGAAGAGCCGGAAACCGATATGGTATCGTTTGTTCTAATTAATTCAATCGGCGCTAAAGAAGCATTAATGCCTTTATTTGTAATTGAGTCAATACCAGTAAATTTTTTATCGTTGATTGAAAAGTTAGAATATGTCAAAATTTTAATTGAATTAACTGTCGTTAATTTGTTAGTTAATTGAACTTTAACTATACCTTTTAGTGTATTTCCTCTAACACCTACATATCCTGAAGTCCCAAAATCTATAACAACTGATTTTGGATAAGTAATTGTATCATTTGGTATTACAGTGACAACAGGAACAAGGTCAGTTGAAAATGAGTAAGTTGAAATTATTTGTTCGACATCCGAAAGTATTCCATCGCTTAACCTGGAAGCCATAGCTTCATCGCCCGCAGCAGTTGTTATAGAAAGATTTGGGTCAATTATTACCTCATCTTTTTTACAAGAACCTACAAAAAAAAGAATACCGATAGTTAGAGCAAAAATTGCTAATAAATTGGGTTTTTTCATATTACTATTGTTTATTATTTATTTAAAAAATTATTTTACTATAAAGAGCTCAATTCCTGTTCCTGTTCCCAAATTTCTACTGTATTTCTTTTCTGTTGGATTATTCCAATGTTCGTGAACTCCAAGACTCTTAGTTAATTTAACTCCATCGGGCTTATAATTTGTTCCAGAAGGTGGATTTCCTATCAATGCAGCTTCGTGAAGATAATTATCGCAATTGAAAATTGGCGTGCGTTTATCGGTTTCACTTGATTGACCAAGTTTTATACCGAATTCTGAAGTCAGGAAATCAACTCCAACCGATTCAAGAGCCACTTCGTCAAGCGACATAAAAATGCTGGAACACCATTGTCCATGAAATAAATTATTGAAAGCACAATTTTGTTTGTTATTATCATTGACATTTGTGATGTTTGCAAAAAGTCCATCCAGTACAAATAGCATGGTTTTTCCATCCACTTCTTTACTTCCCATCAAATCAACCAATGAAGAATATTGTTGACCTTTTGTTCTCCACACTGTTAAATAATTGCTATGGTCACGTGCCGCAATTGATCCGTAATGATTTTTAGCAGCAAGGGTGACTCCAGCCATCTCATGCCCTTTTAATAATGGAAGATTAATGACATATTTTGCATCTTTTAAACAAGTAGGAATATCTGTGTTACCCTGAATGTTTTTACCATAGACCGAACCTGCATTTCCAACACTATCTTTTGAATATGAAAAAGCATTTTTAACCCAAACTGTTTTAGTTCTACCATTTTTCCCTACATTATCTACAAAAACAATATTCGGAAATTCAGTATGAATTGGATCATATATCCGGTTTGGTTTTCATTAATTTTTTGTTTATTGAAATTTAAATTGATGAAACTAAAAAGAATTTTAGTCTGATCCTTTACTTAAAGGTTTTTTTGCATCAACTTTTGGTTGTAAATCCTTAATACTTTTCTTAAACAGATTCAGTTTTCTTGACATTTCTTTTACAATATCTGGTTTTGATTTTGAGAGGTCGTTCGATTCATTCAAATCGGTTCTTATATTAAAAAGTAATGTATCATGAGCCGGTACATCAGGCACATATTTGTTTCCTTTCAAAATCACATGTGGCAATATTAACTTATAATCACCCGAACGATACCCGAAAATTTTTGCATTTTCAAAATAATAAAAATCTTCATTTGTACGTTTACCGTTGATTAACAGAATATTACTAATATCCTGGCCATCAATTATTCTGTTCTTAGGTAATTTCGCACCAGTTAAATGTGCAAAAGTAGGAAACCAATCCATTAAAGTAGCCATTCCTGTATAAACCTGAGGTTTAATTTTGCCTTTCCAATAGGCAATTGTTGGTTCACGCTGACCACCATCCCACGAAGTAAATTTTCCCTGAAATAAAGGTTTTGAAGTTCCGGCATTTGGTCCTTGTCTGAGCCACGGTCCATTATCACTCGAAAATACGATCAGGGTATTTTCTTCCAATTTGAGTTCGCGCAATTTTTTAATAATTTCCCCAACGCTCCAATCCAATTCTTCAATTACATCTCCGTATAATCCGTTGTTAGATTTACCTTTAAAATTGGGTGATGCATGAATTGGAATATGGGGCATATTATGAGCAAGATACAAAAAGAAAGGACGATTTTTGTTTTCGGTAATAAACCTTAGCGTTTCCTTCGTGTAAGTTTGAGTAATGTAGTTCTGATTGATTTCTACAGAATCAACTTCATTTCCTCTCAAATAACTGCAAGGCTTCATATCATTGGAATATGGAATTCCGAAATATTCATTGAAACCATGCTGCATAGGAAGAAATTCGGTCAAATGACCCAAATGCCATTTTCCAATCATTCCCGAATAATAACCCGCCCCTTTTAATAACTCGGGCAAAATCATTTCCGATTTATCCAAACCAACTGTGCTGTATGGATATAAAACTGAAACAATGCCGGAACGAATCGGATAACGACCAGTTAATAAAGCTACCCGACTTGGAGATGATACTGAAGCCGCAGCATAGCAGTCTGTAAAGCGAACTCCATTGTTAGCCAGATTATCGAGATTAGGAGTTCGATTGAGTTTGGAACCATAGCATCCCAAATCGCCGTAACCCATATCATCACAAAAAATGACAATTATGTTTGGTTTTTTAACTTCATTTTGTGCCTGTGCTGGCAGCGAAAAAAGGGAAGTGGTAACTAAAGGAATAATAATTTTTTTCATCGGAATGCTTTAAATTATAGATTAAAATTTCAATTTGTATGCAACAACCGAATTAGTTTTAAAAGTCGGTACTAACAAAATCTTTTTTGAAGCGATATAGCCTAAATCAGCAGCGTTTATTTTTAAGGCCGAAGTATTTATAAGTGTTTCGCAACCCTTGCCAATCTCAATCAACTGTACTTTTCCTGCCCAATTGGAAGTAATGAATTTAGCTTCGGCGATTTGTTCAATTCCATCTAAATAGCCCACTTTTTCGACCAACTCTTTAATTACTTTGGTTTTTCGGTCAATAGAAATAAAATTTCCTTTCGAACCCAAGAACAACTCTTTGTCTTTTACGTAAATACCATTCATATTGCCCAATTGATCACTTTCTATAAAGATTTCTAACGAATCGCGCCCAACAACAAATATGTGTTTTCCATCAGTTTCAGTCGCAAAAACCTGATTATTGCTTGAAACAGCAATATCATTTAAGGATTTTGTTATTGCATTTCGATATTCTTTCACAAATTTTCCCGATTTCAAATCAATCTCTACAACCCTGTCAATATCAGTTACAAATAAACTTTTCGAAGAGCAACCTATTCCTTTTGGGGCATTTAAACCGCTAAACCATCCTAATTGAATGATATGACCATCTACATCTATTTTTGAAATAAAACCAATTCCATCTTTTTCATTGGGTTTTCCCACAATGTTTGAAACATAAATGGTATTGTCTTTAGGATTGTAATGCGATGATTCACAAACGCATAACTCTTTAGGTGTTTCCCATATTTTCTCCAATTTTGGACTCATAAAACTTTCTTGAGAAGAAATAGACGGAGATGAAACTAACAAAATCAATCCAATGATATTATTCAAATTCATATTAACAAATTATTCGTTCACATTATAAGTTATCTAAAACAACGAAAAATAATAATCAGCATAATGATTATTTATTCTCATCATAAGTTATCTTAAACAAAGATACCTCCTGACGTGTTAATTGCATTTTAATTGACGCTTTGCCTTTGTTGATGGGAATCATTTCAGAAGAAACACGTTCTAGTTTTCCGGCATTTTCAAGAATGGCAAATTGCTCAGCTGTTGGTGATTTTGGTGAACCCATCTTTTTCCACACTTCAAATGAATTGCTATGTTCTTGGTCGATGGTATATTTATTAAGTCTGGCCTTTTTAGCCGGTATACCTGAAATTTTCAATTCAACCGGTGAACCTGCATCTTTGATATCGTTGTCGTGGTAATCCCAAACCATCACGGTAATGATATTTTTAGCAGTGGCAGCAATTGCATTAATATCTGTTTTTTCTCCCTGAACGCCACTTTCTCTGATTGATTTATAATCATAAGCCAAATTGCCAGAAACTTCAACCCGATTTCCGGTCATCATGCCAAACATTCTAAAAACATTCAATACAGGTTTATCAACACCATTAGTCGCTAAATCGCGATAACCATGAAACCACGGTTGGTTTTCAAATTCGAATGACCAGCTTACTGCTCCAATCAGATTAATCTTTTGTTCGTCAGCAATATCGTAAAGTCGTGCAAAACTTGCAGCAGTATAACTTGAGTACAATGTTCCGTTGCGATAAGTATTAGCAGGTTTGTCTTCAATTCCACACGCAGCACAAGGTTCAGGATCGCATTCACCTATAATTACCGGCAGATTGCTTACTTCTGGAAATGAGGCTATTGCCTCAAAATTTCTTGTAACACCTCTCAATTGGCTTGCCATTCCCATTTGCACCATTTCTCCAACCATTTTGGGCGATCCTTTGGCATGAAAACCTACATAATCCAATGGAATTCCCTTTTTACCCGTTGCAATATTTGGTTCGTGGTAAACATGTTCTAAAAATCCCATCATAAGATTTTTTCCACCACCAGTAATATGTGGTCCACCTATTTTAGCAGTTGGTAAAGCACGTTTAATAGCAATCGAAGCGTAATCATACATTTTGCAATACGCTTTTGTATTATCATCGGCGATTAAATAAAATTTGCTGTCAGGTTCGTTCCAGAGTTCCCAGTACCAGGTTTCTACAACCTCTTTTCCATATCTGTCAACGCAATGTTTAACCCATTGGTAAATTAGTTCGCTCCATTTATCGTAATCTTTCGGAGGATACTTAAAACCCTTACCATTGTTGGCTTTCGTATTGGCATCTCCTCGATTTCCTTTGTAGGGATTTGGGAATGGTGATAAATCTTCAGGCATAAAACCAATTTGAGCAATCGGTCGAATTTTACGCTCAACGAATGTGTCAAAAATCTTATCAACAATCGTCCAATTATATACAGGATGACCAAGGCTATCTTCGGAGTACATATTGGTTGAACCCCACTTCAATGCCGGAGTTCCGTCACCTGAAGTCATTAAATGATGACAACGTACATAGACTGGCGTCGGACTGAGTGCAGAAAGTTCACTAAGCAGTTTTTTACCATCATTCATGTAGGTAAAATTTGGTTCATCGTAACCAAACATAGCCCAAATGGGTTTCATCTCACCTTTTGTTTTTGTTACATCTACATTAATGATAACTGGATTTTGATTTTGCGCTTCTACAAATAGAAATGACAATATAAGCAATGAATAAATGAATGGCTTTTTCATGAGTAGCTATATAACTGCGAAAATGAAATTTATTCTAGTATTATTTTTTTAGTTAATGTTCCATTTTTACCAGTAATGGTTAAGAAAAATAGACCTTTGCATTTTGTTAATGTTCGTGGATTTAGTGAAACTTGATTAGAACTTAATATTTCGGACTGATAATATGTTTTACCCAACATATCAGAAATCGTAATTTTTGGACTTTCAAAACCAGCAATATTAATTTTTATGTTATCTAAAGAGGGATTTGGTGAGAAATCAAATTTTAATCCATTATTTATATATACATTTTCGGTAGCTGTGTTTCCATTTCCGTTTTCGACAATCAAAAATATAACACCATATTTTGGCAAGGTTACATTAATCACTCCATTCACGATGTCTGTACCATAAGGTTGAAGAGTTGCATAATTCGCCGGACCGCCAAAGGTATCAGTTGTTGTTTGTCCGTTTATGACAACTCTTTGTGAATAAGTACTCCCGTTTTCGCCACTTAACACATAATAGTAGTATTTTTTACCTTTTAAATAATTGAGAATTTTTACTGATATTGTTCGCTGATTAACTCCTTTATTTACAAGCACAATACCAGCTTGACTCGATGAAAATGTAGATGACCAAGCTCTTAACGAATCTGTTTTAGCACCGGAAATTCCGGCAATAGTAGTGTTTACGACTTTATCTCCAAACATTTTCTGGAAATAATACATGTAGAAAAAAGTAGGATATGGAGCGTATATCCCTGAAGAAGTATTTCCAATTAAGCTGTGGATACTGTTCATAAATGCCCATCGGGTTGATAATGCATATCCGTTTTTCATCGCTTCTCCTAAAACAATGGTTGCAAACACACCATTGATAACGGAACAATTTCGGTTATCAGATGTTGTATCGCGAGCGTTCCATTCGGTTAAAGCAACCGGCAAAGAACTGACTTTACCGTATTTCAACAAATCTGCAATTAAATAGTCTTTTGGATTTTTAGTATTATCAGTTGCGTCGAGAAAAGTAGCAACAGGCCAAGTACCTTTGGGTGTATAATAATTATGTGCGATTAAATAATCAGTTTTAGTTGCAACTTGTGGTAGTAATCCCATATTCCATTGAGAATCTGGATTATCAGCAGAACAAACTACTCCGATTTTAATATCGTTCCCAACTTGTTTAGCAGCTACGCGCATTGAATCAATAAAAATACTGCAATGTTTTCCATAATTTAACCCTGTATTTGATGTAGGTTGATTATCTTTATTTAAAGTTGGGTCGATTGTAAATCCATATTCCCACTTACCGTATTCTTCATTGCCAATTTCCCAATAACGCGTACGGCCATTATCATATCGCACCCAATCTGCAGCTAGATGTGCCGCATTAGCAACAGGAGTTGCGCTGGTTCCAACGCGAGCATAAGCATAGTTGACAGTAATAATTCCCGTTGTATTAGTTTTTGCAAGCAAATCATAATAATTATTCAAAGATAAGGACCAGCCGGCTTTAGTAGCTCCCCAATGCAAATCATTATAGTTGAAATCAGATGGTAAATCAGAAGGCATTGTTGCATTATTAGAAGCATTCCAATAATAATTATCGGATAAACTTCCGCCGGGGTAACGTATAACACCTGCAACTAAGTTTTTTACATGGTTTGTAAATGTTGTATTCAAATTGTACTGCCCAGCCCATGTATGTGCATTATGACCATACATAGATTTAGTCACTTTATTTAGAACATTATTTACATCTACAGTAACGGTAATTGTTGGTGAAGAGCTTGTTGCTACAGCAACGGTATATGCAGGTATGTTGATTAATTTTGGTGTCCAATCATCAAGGAAAAAGCCCTGAGGTGTCTGTGATTTCAACACCAATATAAAACAGCAGAGAACGATTAATGTAAAATAATTTCTTTTCATATTATGAGTATTGATTTGTGGTTTTAATTTAAATCGCTTGTTTTATGACCGAATAAATAACACTATATGGTTTCAATATAAGGACTGAATTTTGTTCAAATCCAGACTCATAGGGTTTCACTTCGTCCAAATTTGCTGGTCCACCTGCGGGAGTTTTTGAAGTTATATTATTAATATAAAACTTTGCAAACCCTTTTTCTGAAGCATTTGTGGTAGTTCCATAAAATTCATACCATTGAATATTTTTAATTCCTGATTCTCCTGAGCCATAAGATAAATTTAATTGAACACTTTTTTGAAAGTTAGAAGTATTTGTCAAAACAACTCCAATTTCACCGCTTGAAAAAGTTGATGCATAAACTTTTACTTTAGAATCGGTTGATGTGGATTGAACCAATTGATCTCCAAAACATTTACTAAAATAATATAAGGGTACAAATGCCGGACGGGCTGTATAATCAATTTGGTCAGGATTATCGAGCGACAGTAATGCATGCGAACCTTTATCACCCCCAGAGTTCCATTCCAATACCCACATCGTAGCAAATCCATAACCTGATTTGATAATTTCACCTAAAACATTGCTGAGAAAAACGCCATTAATTATATTATCGGTAAAAATTCCTCGAGAGTTGTATTCTGTTAATGCAATAGGGAATTTATTGGGTGGAAATCCGGTACACTTTTTTACATAAGATTTTACAGAATCTTTTAACGAAGTAATTTTGAAATCACTGGCCAAAATATTTTCTGCATTTGCATCTTTAAAGTTCGTGAAATACTGATGAACAATCAGAAAATCAGCATCATTCTTTACTTCTTCAAGCACGCCCTTGTTCCAGTTTTCTTTCATGTCTTTCAACTCGCTTTCGTCAAACGAACCTTTCTGTTCACGCAACATTGCTCCAACTTTAATAGTAGGATCAACTGCTTTCATCGCTTTTGCAAATATTCGGAAATCCTCGCCGTATTCTTTTCCAGTAGATTGCGGAAGTCCGGGAACTTTAAAACCAACTTCCCAATTACCATAACATTCATTCCCGATTTCCCAGTATTTTATATTTCCTTTTAATTCGATGTTCATTTTGCGTACAAAAGAAGCAGCATAATTTGCAGCTTGTTGAACCCTTGCCGCCCGAGTACCAGTTGAAGTCAGACCATAACGGGCAAAATAATAATTTACTACAACTGTTGCTTTTCCGTTAATGTCATTTTTAAAATTCATAAAAACTTCAGGTGAAAGTACGTTTTTGGCGTTACCAACAATTGGTGAAATCATTTTCGCAACCCCCTTTTTATCAATATATTGATTTAACTTTGAAGGAATTTTGCCATCGAAGAAAAATAGATTTGAACCACTTCCGGCAGGATAACGCAATGAATTTACAATTCCTTTGTACAACGAAGATCGAGAACGTTGATTTGAACCATTTCTGAAAGTTGTGTTGGCTCCAAATTGAGTTGGTAAAACTGGGGCGATAATGTTTTGAGTATTAATTTGAATGGTTACATCTGGATTTGCTGAAATAACAAGTTTCTTGCTAACCGTTGATGAGGGCTTAACATAATTTCGTGGGTTCCAATTCTCAGAAAAAAAATCAGTACTGATTAAGTTCTGAGATTGAGTTTTTGAAAAAACCAGTAATAGAAGTATTGGAACAATTATTTTAAGATTTAATTTCATGGTAAACAATTGTGCATTTATTAAGGTTGAAAATTCATTTTCAGAAATAAAAATGATTTTACTTTACAAAAATACTTTATTATTCATGAATGAAAGAAGACAAACTATCCAAATAGGTAGGTAAACTGTTTTTAAATGCCTTATTACTTATCAACTAATACAATATTCAAACTATACTTTTCACCTATATTATTTCCTAATATTGGTGTTGCAGTAATTTTAGTTGATTCAACCGTACCATTCCAGTATCTCATAGATTTCCATCACCATGGTATTCAGCTACTTCAACTGATTTTACATTCATTGACATCAGGGCATCTCTAAATTTTGGTCCAGATGGTTTTTGGGTGTTGTCAGTCATCGTAATGGCTGCATGAAAATGATTGGCAAAAGTAATATAACCTGGCATTTCTTTAAAAGTGTCTCCATGTGTATATCTTTCTACCTATTCCAACGTAGCTTCAGCACCTAATTTGCTAATATACAAGAAAAAGCCCTTGTGTTGGGTTTTCTCCAATGGTGCATCAATCTATGGTCTCCACACTTTATCATCTTTGGGGTGTAATTTTGTTCCAAAAAAAGTGATTCCGTCTTCTGTTCCTGCTTGCACAAAACCCAAATTAAAACCATTTTCGGTGGGATAAATATAGGCATGTGGTGTAGGAAAAATAGCAATTGTTCCTTTCGGAAACAATGCCATTATTGTCCTATTTCTTACTTTTTTGGCAACAAGACTGTCAGTTGGATTTTCAACTATAATCCTGTCGGTTTGATTATCTTTAAACGCTATTTTGGGAATTTTTCCACCTAGCAAACCATCAAAAATATAGGCAGTACCCGATTTTTGAGGTTGCATTTCGGCTTCAACAAGTATAAATGGACTACCTCCATAAAACTTTAGAACTAAATTCCCAAAAAAGACCCAGCCGAAATTTCCGATAATTATTTTTACACGTGATTTACTCTCAAATACAACTTCTACCGATTGAATATCTAATTGGCTTCTGAATGTTACATACGGACGAGTATCAACTTTATCGAAAAAAATGTATGACCACTTTTTCAATGTATCTCTTAAACCGATTGTTAAATCAAATCGGGGTTGAATATTTTCAGCTATTATTGATTCTGAATCTTTTTCTTTCTATTTAATTGATTTAAACAATGAAGCACCTTCACCAAAATTCAACTCAGTTTCACATGTTTCCCCTTCGAGAGTTTTCCATTGAATATTTAATAGATTTACTCCTGTTTTCTGTATGTAAATTTCTGATTTAGAAGATTATTTAGACCAATCTATAGTTGTGTTGGAATATAAACTTCCAATATCAAAACAGACAAAAAATATGAATATCAGAACTAATTTCGGAAGCTTTTTCAAAAATCTTATTTTTTTAGACATTCTTTACGAATTGCATCAACTTCTTCTTGTTTATATGGTATTCCGCCTTTTCTGAAAATATCGTGAAACCAGAGTGCTGGTTCAGAACCATCTCTATGTGTTGTATCTCCCCATGCATAAATTGTATTTGTTTTTCCAGAAACTAATCCCCAGTTTATTGCAGTTACATTTTCGCGGTGAAGTACGGGTAGAACCGTTTGAAAAAGGCTATTTTTCTTGCGTGCCATATATTCGCTGCAAATCAACGGACGGTTAAAAATACGTAGACTATCAATTGTTTTTTTCTGAAGTTTGGCATCGCCATAATTGTGATACGAAATTATATCCGAGTTTTCAGTCTGAAATTTCGTATAATCTTTGAGTTCTTTTTTCCAGATTCCAGAAGTAATCGGCTGTGTAGCTTTAGTTTCTCGAGCCCATTGAAATACTTTTTTAAGTAGATTCAACGATTGATTATTTTTCGTATTTGGCTCGTTGTATAAATCCCAAATTACGATGCGTTTATCTTTTGCAAAGGAATTCATTACATCTTTCACATATTTTTCAAGTCCAGGAAAAATAGTGGTGTCAGCATTCATAGGTATTCCAGGATCTTTCAACCAACCTGAATTATGTTTTCCGAGAACTGGTTCAGGTTGTTTTCCTATTTTCGATTTAGCTAACCAACAATCGTCAAAAAACACAAACATAATTTTGATATGATGCTTAGCTGCAATGTCAAGAAATTTATCCATTCTGCTTTTAAAACCGGGTTTATCTTGTTCCCATGCCAAATGGTGTAGGAAAACACGCATAACATTCATTCCCAACCCTTCTGCCCAACCAAGTTCTTGGTCAATTGTTGAAGGATCAAAAGTATCAGCTTGCCACATTTCCAGTTGATTGATAGCTGTACTTGGAATAAAATTACTGCCACACATCCAACCGTTTGTTTTTGCCCATTCATTGGCCTGTTCAACAGTCCATCTCGGTCTTGGATTTTCAACTGGTTTAAAACTGCAAAAAAGAAAAAATGATAAAATTAATGCGAAATTTAAGATTTTCATATTCGTAATTTATTTATTTATATTTATAATTATAATTTTGGTAACGATGTTCTCCAGTTTAAAAGTCTGTTTTTCATTTTGTTGGAAATTTCAGGATACAGATTGGTCAAATTCGTTGTTTCTCTAGGATCTTTATCCATATCATATAGCTCGATATTAGTGCCATCGGCATTAATTAATAGTTTCCATTTACCATCTCTAATGGCACAATTTGGGCTTTTATCTTTGGGATTATCCGGATAATTGAAGTAATTGTTTCTTCCATATTCCCAAAAAATTGGATTTTTACGTATTTGAGGTGTACCTAACATTGCTTTACTCATATCTTCGCCCGATGGTTGGTAATTATCAGGCAGACTGACCTTCGCAATTTTGCATAAGCTTAAGAATAAGTCTGTAGCTGTGATAACTGATTTCTTATCAATTTTCCCTGAAGGAACATGCCCCGGCCATCGAACAATAAATGGCATAATAGTGCCACCTTCATACAAGGATCGCTTTTCACCTCTCAACCCCCCCGACCGAGAACCTCGAAATGAAGGGCTTGGACCGTTGTCGCTTGTAAAGACAACTATAGTATTATTTTCAATTCCCAACTTTTTAATTCCACTCAATAATCTGCCAATTTGCCTATCAAGCTCATCAAGCACTGCTTTAAAATTTCGCTCTTCTTTTGGTCCGTTCGGATAAGCCCCCAATCGTTCATCGCTTGGCACCCATGGTGTATGTACATCGTCGGGCCAAAGGTTTACAAAACATGGTTTCCCTTTATTTTCTTTTAGAAACTGAAGCGTTTTGTCGACAAAATAAGCAGTTCTTTCCCATCGTTTTATGCTGTCTGTCGGAGCCCAAATCCATTTAGTAGAAGTTATTAACGGATCAGGATCAGGGCTTTCGTAAGTGCTATTATGAATATCGAATCCGTATTTTTCAAACCCTGGAGCATCTGTTACATCGCGACCTCCGCCCATGTGCCATTTTCCAAAATGTCCGGTTGCATAACCTGAATTTTTGAATGCACGAGCTAATGAAGGTGCCGATGAATCTAAAAAATTAGCACTTTCAGATAGTTTATTCTTTTTTTTAGTATCCAAAAAATTGGTAATATTCCAAAGTCCGGGATACATTCCGGTTAAATGTCCTACGCGTGAGGCAGAACTGATAGGTGATGCACTGTAAAATTGAAAAAATTGAACTCCTTCTTTTGCTAGTCGGTCAATATTGGGGGTTGGAGCAAAATTGCCACCATAACATGAAATGTCACCAAAGCCCATGTCATCAATCAAAACATAAATAATGTTTGGCTTTTCGCTTACTTTCGTTTGAGCTGAAACAAATCCGGTTAACAACAATAAGCTGCTTCCAGAGGTTAAAAGAAGTTTTTTTGAAGTGTTTTTTTTCTCTCTCATTTTTTCTCAAAAAGTATATAATTATAAAATTAAAAAGGTGTATATTAGTTATTTAATTGAAAATTTTCCAGAGAATTTATTTGTTTTTAAAATATAAATTCCTTTTGGTAAGTCACTTATACTAATTTGCAAACTGTTATCTAAAACAGAGTGATTTGAAATGAAATTTGAAATTTCTTTGCCAAATAAATTATAAATATGTACATCTTTATACTCGGTTATACCTGTCAAAATTATATAATTGCTGGCAGGGTTTGGGAATATATTAATCGTTGAAACATAAGTAGGATCAATGCCAGTAGCCATTTCATTATTTAAAATGGTTCGAAGTTCTGTGGTTTTATTAATATTAGTTGAATTAGATGAACAAACATTATTCATTTCGCCGCGATCATTTGACAAATTGATTAAAATTTCATTTGGCGTATTTTTCTCCAATAAAGTATATTTATAACTTGGATTCTGTAGAATCTGTTTAAACCAACTGCCCTCGAGATACAAATAAGAGCGCTGAGTAACAGGAGTGTTTATGGTTGCTCTTTTAGCAAGCGAAATCCCTTTCAAGCTTGATGGAATAGGTATACCAGCCAACTCACACATTGTTGGAATCATATCTGTACCATTGCATATCAACGAATTATCGGCTTGGTTCTGAACTATTCCTTTTCCTGAAATAATAAATGGTACACGCTGACACTCATCAAAGGGGAGTTCTTTTAATACCGTGTGATGGGCACCTTGCATTTCACCATGGTCAGATGTAAATATAATTATTGTGTTGTTTTTTTGTGACCATTGATCGATAGCATCCAAAAATTTACCGATTGATGTATCGACCTGTGTAGTCATTTCTGAATATATCCAGCGGTATTTTCTCCAATAGTAATCGGGGTAGGTTTTAAAAACACCACTTGCGGAAGCGGGGTAATTGGCTTGTTTTGCAAAATTAAATGGAAGTGCAGGAGCTATATTTGAATAAAAATAGACCGAATCGTAAGACGCAACCTTATCTCTGAATAAATTAACATTTTTAGCAATATCTGGTTTAAGTGGGTCAACATTTACGATTGGGGATATATTTGAACCATTTTCAGCACAAATATCATGAGGATTTAGAAAAGATAATACCAATAACATGGGTGTGGTAGATGTTCTGTTCTTTATAAGGTTCACAGCATCAATTGCTAACCCATCACGTTCTTCACCCGAGAAATAATTTGTAAATCCATAATTTAAAGGATCATTGTAGTAGGAAGGTTTATTGGGATACGGATAAGGTAGATGAACTTTGCCACCATAAAAAGTTTCGTATCCATTGTTTTTAAAAAGTACCCCCATGGCACTTCGTTGATATACTGCTGACATTACATTGAAATCGACGGTGGGCGTATTACCTGTAACCCCGTATTTTCCACCATATTCACCTGTAAACAAAGCAAATCGTGATGGTAAACTTACGGGGTTGGCACAATAAGTATTCGTAAAAGCAATTCCTGAATTAACTAATCTATCAATGTTTGGAGTTGATGCATAGTTATTTATATGGCTATAGTACTTACTGAGCGCACTAACCATATTATATGATTGCTGATCGGTCATGATTAGAACAATATTCGGTTTTGTTGTAACTTCTTCGGCTGAAAATGCAGTTATTGCTTGCAGAAACATACTGCCTAATGCAATTCCATTCTTGTAGTTCATATTTATCTGAATTTAAAAAGAGTAAAACGTATTTTCAATAAATCAAATGTGATTAGTAATTGATTATTTTATTGCAATTCGCTGACTTTCAAAGAACTGAAGCATTTTAATATCTAAATCAGCAACTGTACTTTTATAGGATTTTTCTCCAATTACATTCATTGTTTCCAATGGATCTTTTTCGTAATCGTAAAGTTCTTTGGCAACAATCAGATTTTCGCTAAAAGCATTATTAGTTCGAAATCCATTTTCCATCCACCAGGTCAACCTGTATCTTGAAGTTCGTATTGAATAACCCATTTTGCCTTCATGTGGATACTGGCTAACTGAATACTCTTTAACGGTTGCTGATGGGTTCAACATTAACGGCACTAAACTTTTTCCATCAAGGTTTTTTGGTATTTCCAATCCCGAAAGCTCACACAAAGTAGGAA
Source organism: Bacteroidales bacterium (assembly GCA_038329115.1). Classification (GTDB taxonomy): domain Bacteria; phylum Bacteroidota; class Bacteroidia; order Bacteroidales; family Paludibacteraceae; genus Paludibacter. Next base: position 36,586 of record JBBQMQ010000001.1, on the reverse strand, counting down.
ATATATCGACAAATTCCGTTGGTGAAGTGGTTTTATTTGTTTTTATATTTGGTGAGGAAATAATCATTGGCGCTCGAGCCGCATTTTCAAAATTAGTGTGTTTGCACCATAAATCGTGATCGCCCAAATGCCAGCCATGGTCACCCCAAAGGATAATGACGGTATTTTCTCTCATGTCTAATGCATCTAGTTGATTAAGTATTCTACCAACCTGAGCATCAATATAGGATACACTTGCATAATAGCCGTGAATCAATTCTTTTTGTTTCTCTTTAGGTAATCCTAAACGATTAATTTTGATGTCAGTAAAACTTGCTAAAGGTGGAATATCGGTATATGAACGCAATTCTCCGGAATTGGTATAAGCCAGCTCTGGACTATTTTTAGCATGTTCCTGAAATTTTGCAAGTGGCATATCCTCCCGATTGTATAAATCCCAATATTTCTTTGGAGCCACAAATGGCAAGTGTGGACGTGCAAAACCAACTGCAAAAAAGAATGGTTTATCGCTTTTTGATAAATCAGATAATAGCTCCAACACTCGGTTTGTTTCAGCTCCATCATTATAAGCATTATCTGGCACATCAATACATTCTACCGATGGTTTATATTGTGTTACACCAAAAGCATCACCTTCTTCCTTACTTTTTCCTTTCGATTTTGCATCAGCATTGAAACTTTCTGCCAATTTTCTCGCTTCAGGGCTTTGGTAATAATACAAAACCGGTGGCTGATTGTTGAAATAATATTTATCAGGGATGTTGTAATATGGTACTGTCCATGATGGTTTATCCTCGTCTTTTCGGCTGTCAACACAACGGGAATCGTAAATTTTTCCAATTCCGGAAGTTGAATAACCTTGTTGACCAAAATATTGCGGAAGTGTAAGAATATCCGGATTGATATCTCGCATTTTTGTCTTCAAATCCCAAACTTTGGTGTAATCAGGACGTTTGCCGGTCATCAGACTGGCACGTGTGGGACCCGAAACGGCTTGCTGACAGTAGTTTTGCAAAAAAACAGTTCCGTTTGCAGCCAGTTTATCAATATTGGGGGTTTTAATAAGCGAATCACCGTAACATCCTAATACTGGTTTCAAATCATCTACAGCAATGAAAAGAACGTTCATTTTCTTTCCATTTTCGCTTTTTTGAGCATGTATTGGTGTAAGCAAAATCAAACCGGCTGAAAATAAAGGAAATTTTTTAAAGTCCATAATGGATGTTTTTTAGTTTACGTTTACAATAATTTTCTGACAGATATCCAGCGCAGAAGTTCCCACTAAAATATTAAATTTTCCGGGTTCAATTTCCCATTTGCTTGTTTTATCGTTGTAGAAAGCCCATTCTTTAACCGGTAAATTTAATTCGACTAGTTTGGTTTCGCCAGGTAACAGAGCAACCTTCGAAAAAGCTTTCAGTTCCTTGGCAGGGCGAAGAACTGAACATTTTTCGTCGTTGATATATACCTGTACAACTTCAGCACCAGCTATTTTACCTGTGTTTTTTACTGACAATAACAATTTAACTTCATCATTAGCCGTGCAAACAGATTTATCGATAGTTGCTTTTCCTATTTCAAAAGTTGTATAGGAAAGACCGAAACCAAATGGAAACAAAGGTGCAATTTTTTTCGTATCGTACCAACGATATCCCACCAAAATATCATCTTTATACTCCTGATTCTGATTTATACCCGGATAAGAAATTTCTCCAAAAGAATGTGCGCTGACATCACTCAATTTTACAGGGAAAGTAAACGGTAATTTACCTGAAGGATTACAATCGCCTGAAAGAACTGAAGCAATTGCGCTGCCGGATTCACTACCCAAATACCAGGATTGAATAATGGTTTTTACATCATTTATCCATGGCATAGCTATCGCATTTCCGCTTACCAAAACCATTATCGTATTTTTATTTACTTTGAGTATTTCCTGAATCAATTTATCCTGATTAAAAGGCAAATTGAGTGAAGTACGGTCGCCACCTTCCGAATCCTGTTCGTGATTTTTATTTAAGCCACCAACAAAAATTACCAAATCAGCAGTTTTTGCAGTTTCGATAGCAACTTTAAATAAAGAATCATTATCCATCTTACATTTCAAAACCTTCTTAAACATGGATGCTCCAGAAGCATAACCTTGACTATAGGTTATTTCTGACGATTTTCCAAAACGATCTTTTATGCCTTCTAATGGCGATATCTCATATTTAACTTTTAATGCGGAACTTCCACCACCCAAAGTCATTCGTTTAATTGCATTTTCACCAATTACTGCAATGGTTTTATATGCACTTGGTTGGATTGGTAAGATATTGCTGCTATTTTTCAATAATACAATGCCTTCTTCGGCAATTTTTCGTGCAACATTGCTGTGTTCTTTCGCTACAAAACTTCCCCAAGGCTTATTAGAATTCATGGAAGTGCGGAAAATCAAACGCAACACACGACTTGCTTTTTCATTTAAAATATCTACTGATGTTTCACCTTTTTTTAATGCTTCTAAATATGGATTTGCGAGATAATACTGATTATATGAATTTGATAAACTGATAGACAATCCATTTGTGTGTGAACCCATTTCAATGTCCAGTCCATTATTAATGGCTTGTTTTGTATTGTGGGTAGCACCCCAGTCGGAAATAACTACACCATCAAATTCCCAGTCTTGTTTTAAAATTTTGTTAATTAAATAATTGTTATGGCTACAAAATTCTCCCCTAAATTGATTATATGAACCCATCAAACTCCATACATTTCCTTCTTTAACAGCAGCTTTGAAAGCAGGCAAATAAATTTCCTGCAAGGCTCGTTCGCTTGCTTCTACATTAATGGTATTTCTATCAAATTCCTGATTGTTTAATGCAAAATGTTTTACACAGGCCGAAACTCCATTCTCCTGAACTCCTTTGATATAAGGAATACACATCTTTGAAGACAAATATGGATCTTCTCCTAAGTATTCAAAATTGCGACCATTTAATGGTGTGCGATAAATATTAACTCCCGGTCCTAATAATACGTCTTTACGACGATAACGCGCTTCCTGACCAATAGCTCTTCCATAAGCCAAGGATAAATCGGGGTTAAAGGTTGCAGCAAGACAAGTCAGAGCTGGGAACGCCAAACAAGAATCGCTACTCCAACCAGCTGGATCCCATTCGTCCCAACAAATTTCTTCGCGTACACCATGCGGGCCGTCACTCAACATCAACTCCGGAATTCCCAAACGAGGTACACCTTTACTTGTAAATTTCGATTGAGCATGACAAATTGCCACTTTTTCTTCTGTTGTCATCAAAGAAAGTGCATTTTGAATGCGTTTCTCAATGGGCTGATTATTATCCAAATAAATGGGTTTTTGGGCGACCATTTGAAGTGTAAGTATACTAATTGTTGATAAACTAAAAATCCATTTTTTCATTTCCGTTTTTTTTATTTAATTCTAATATTTCTGCAATTATCAATTCGCAATTACTCAATCCTTTTTAAGTTCTTAGCTAATATTTCCCATCTAATTTTAAGAAGAGTATGTTTATAAATTTTTAAACACACTCTTCTATTTAGATTTGAAATGTTTTTTTATTTACGTCTTATTGCGGAAGGTGGAGGTGCATTTACAGTTCTTAAAGTTGGATATCCGTTATTTACATTCGGATCGATTTGCCATACTGTGTTGAAATCAAAACCTATAAACTGAGCTTGATCTTTCATTTGACTCGAAGATAAGCCCATTGGATCTGTTCCAGTTGCTGTAGAACTAATCCACCCATAAGCATTGCTACCACTTTGTAACAAGTAGAAACAATTTACAGCTTTTATAGGGTTTCCTAATTTACGCCCAGCCACCAATCCACTATAAAAAGTACTTCCTCCAACAGTACCAGCTGAATAACAATTTGTTACATTAGGGGCAGTTCCATATTCGGCTACTAAACCACCTAAAATAATACTTCCTGAAATATCGCTCTGAATACCAGGTATAAGTGATGTTACACTTCCAGTGTTATAACAATCATGTACAATAATACCTCCCCCAAACGATCCAGCAATTCCACCAAGAGAAATTGGAATTTGAGCACCTATTTGTTTTAAAAAACTAATATTTCCTGCGTTGAAACAATTTCTGATGGTTGGTATTTTTGTACCTGCAGCAGAAATATTTCCACGGCCAACGATTCCTCCAATCTGAGCAAAATTGCCAGCATTTTCGACATTAATGTTACCCCAATTAGCACAATTTTCAATTAAGAAGTTCGCATTAGTTGCTCCAGTAGCCGTGGAGCTTCCGGCAATCCCTCCAACATGGGCTCCGGCTCTGATAAGTGCATAATTTACACATGCTCTTACAGTGAAATTATTCTGACCTACGATACCACCAACCTGGGATCCACCTCCTATTATTTTGAAATCGTAATTCGTACAATTTTCAATTAAAGATTCAGTATCGGTATTTAAAGAAGCCCCATTACGTCCTACAATACCTCCAATTACAGGTGACGCTGCAACAGATATATATCCTTTTCCATCAAAAGCATTCGTAGCAGTAGCAGAACTAATTAATCCAGTATAGGTACGGCAATTAGTGATTTTTCCCATTGTATTAAAACCTACAATACCACCCAGACCTATATTGGAGTTTTTTGATGATTTTAGTTGGCATCCCGTAGATTGGCAATTATCAATTGTTCCTTGATCAAGTCGACCTGCAATCATACCAGCTTCATTCGGATAAACCGATTGCGTAATGTTCATCGTACAATCTTTAATTTTTAGATTTCGAATAACCGCATTTGCACCGGAAACAATTCCCCAGATTCCGTATGGAGTATTTATTGCCGGATTCATAACCAAATTACTGATAGAATAATTCCCTCCATCATACACACCCGTAAAATTAACAATCGGAACATAATTTGTTTTACCGGTCATATCAATATCAGCTTCCTGAATAAAATTACTATTCGGTTTTTTACCAACATTCATAAAATGACGACCAAATTTTACCACATAAGGATTATTTTGAGTTCCATCTGAATTATTCGATTCTGCAAAGTGAGTGTTAATTCTTGCTTTTGTATTCAAATCACTTTCCATCCAAAGGTTTTCGCCCAACGTGGCAGAAACTGTAATGTCTGCTTCACCGATATAACCTTTCCATGTTTGAACCGAAGAGATATCCATTGAAACAGTTTCAGGATAATTATTCATAAAAGGCACATTAAGGGTATCAATCAAGATACTTGTTCCCGGTTGATAATAATTAATTTTATACCCAATTGCTCCGGTAGATCGTGTCCACTGCACTATCAGACTTTCGCCATTTGTTGAGGTAACATTTTTAGGTTGTTCAAAAGTTCCTGCCTGCACTATTACAAAAGATTGAGTAATACCACCACCAGAGAACTTAATCGTATCTCTTCTATCCACTTTTGTTTCGTTTTTCTGAACTTGAATAACGATATTATTGTCACGACATTTCGAACCACTCAAGTTTGGAGTTGAACACCATGATGGAAGTTTCAAGCTCCAGTTTTCGGTTGTTGTCAGATTTACATTCAAAACACTAGATAATAAACTGAATTCGGTCTTGCTTGGAATCACTTCTAAAAAAGCGACAGATGCTTTTTGTATAAGTTCCAACTCTTTTACTTCAGTTCCATTTTCGGAGAAAAACTTAAGAATAATTTTACGATCTACTTTTTCAATGTTTCTGGTTAAAGTAATTGTCACTGGTCGCTTTCCAAAATTGCTTGTTGGTGCAATCGAAAACCAGTTGTGTGCTTCGTATGGAACTACATTCACATCAACTACCGGAACTAAAACCGTATCAATTCTCCACCAAAAATTGGATTCAAATTGCAAATCGGCAAAATGTGCCTGCGAATCGAAGGTCAGTGATTTTTGATCAGCAGAGACATTTACAGTTTCCTTTTTTATGTTATATAAATCGGTTGTCGGTTTTAGAGTAACTGAGTCGTCACAGCTTATTAAAGCCAGAATAGGCATCACAAAAGCGCACATATATTTAAAGTATTTTTTCATAATATATTTTTTTACTTTATTTATTATTTAGTAAAAATTGAACTTACTGAACCATAAACAGGAGTTTTAACGCCACTTGTATCAAATAAATTTCCAAAAGTTTGTCCATTCACCGATTCACCTGTGAATAGTCCGAACCATAACCCTGCAGCTCCACTTCCTGCTTTTGTAGCCATGAGTTGAACAATGGAAGTGATAGTGCTTGTTTGATCTGTTGCAGTATTAATCAATTGATCATTATCATTTGGCATGTTCGATACTTTTACTCGTAGTCCGGTAATGTAAAATTCAACATTATTCAGATAGCACCAGTCAATCAACAAACTTAATTGCTGAATATTTTGAATGTTTTTTTCCCAACCTAACGATACAGAACCGGTCCAACCGATACCGTCCACTCTGATTCCTTTTGAACGCATTGCAAGAATACAATTTTTAATTTTGTTCCAAATCAACGGATTCATATCGTCCATATCTTGAACAAACATCTTCTTTACATTGGGGGCATATTTATTAGCTAATGAAAAAGCTTTGGTTATATATTTTGGCATAATAAAGGGATTGCCCTGAACCAAAGTTGTATCAAAACCAATATACGTCCATGGCGATTCCAAATCTGTTGTTCCGAAACGTGGTCCTAAATAACTTCCAATCGGATAGGTTATCGTGTTGGTTGAACTTTCATGATTATAACCCAATCCTTTCACTTCATTCACTACGATTGCATCATCAACCACATCCATCCATTTAATCACATCTTTGTTGGCCTCGAGGTCTGTTGACAAATTAGTCAGATAATGAGTCATTAATGAATCTAAGTTTGAACTGGAAGTATTATCCATTTTTGCAAAAGAAGAGCATTCTGAAGATATAGAAGCTTTTGCACGCAGAAACTGACCTTGACGACGTGCGTCTGTCATAAAAACACGGTATTTGTCATTTGTCCAGCCGCTTCCCAAAGAAGAATAAACTGTTTCTTGAGAAAAAACGCTATCCGGCATCGAGCATTTGAATTCTGCAGCATATATTTTGTACAATGGTGGATTTAGTAAAAAAAATGATTGAACCCTGGTTCCAATTGCAAAATTGCTGTTTTGATAGTTTTTTGCAATTAATTGCCGCAACGTTATATTTTCGGGAGCTACGTCAATATTACTTCCTAATTCAGTGCAACTGAAAAGCAAAAATGTCATTGAAACCGTTAAACATGCGTTAATCAACTGTTTTATTTTTTGATTTTTCATCCTTCTTAAATTTAGTATTTTAAATTACGTTCTTTTACCAACCAATATTCTGATCATCAGCAGTTAATGCTATATTCAATCTGAATTCTTTGTCTGGAATTGGAGCAAAAAGTGCTTTTGTAGGGTTTAAATAAGCAATGTTTCCTTGAAAATTACTTCCGGTTGGTGCAGGTACTCCATAGTCACCTTGAGTTGGAGAAACAATTGTAGATATACTCCAACCTTCCCAAACATCCGGAAATTGAGGGTCTAAATATCCAATTCCTGCTGAAAGGCGTCTCCACCATTTGTCATAAATATCCATTCTGTATTTCAAATAATCATTCCCCCTACGACGTACATCGAAAAATTCCTGACATTCACCCAATAATTCAAATTCACGTTCTTGCATTATTGCCAATCGCATTTGATCTTTACTCATATTTTCATAATCCCACGAGACTGGTTGTATTTTTCCCACATTAACACCATAGGCAACAGGAACAGAATTTTCACTCCGTGAACGCTTTAAAATTTCCTCAACGCAATTAATAGCCGTTGTTTTATCATCCAACTCATTGGCAACCTCAGCTAACATTAGCAGTACATCTGCATATCTGAAAAGGATCAAATTTACATCACCCCGTCCAATATTTGTATTTTGATATTTTCTCAAATAGATTGATCGGTCAGCTTGTCCAGCACTTGAATTTGGGAACGAGGGTGCTAATGTTGGTTGAGTTCTATCTCCATTTGTCCATTGTGGACTCATAAAATAAACGTAATTTGCATTTATACGCGGATCACAGCCTGTTTCTCTGTCAGAGTTCATGGCAGGTGTAAGGTCTGTCGGTTCAAAAGTTCTTTTAGACATGAAATATTTACCATTTCCATATTTCTTCCATTGCTCACAGAAAGTTGATTTTCCCGCAAAATTACGTTTGGCATTTCCATTGCTGATGAGACCGTTTAATTGAGAAGATCCAGCGTTTGCTGTAGTATTCATAAAATTAGGACCGTTTGTTCCGTAAATCGAACCATATTGCAATTCTAATATCGACTCTTTTGTGTTACGTGTATTTCCATTCCATAATTGTGAATACTGAGGATATAATTCATAGACACCCGAAGTTTTTACTGTCATTGCATTATCAAAGCATTTTTGCCATAATTGAGTAATCGGTATAACTGCAAGTGTAGTATCTACAAAATGTTTCTGAAATTGATCAATGGTTTCTTTATCTTTACAACAAGTTAAATGTTCCTGTTTCATACAAGCAAGAAAAAGATAAACCTTTGCTTTATAGGCAGTTGCTGCCATTCTATTGGGTCTTTCAGGCGCTTGAAGCTCACGCGTTGGCATTCCTGCTTCTGCATCGGTAAAGTCGCTCAATATCTGCTTGTAAATATCTGCCATGGGAGCTCTAGGTGCATACGAATCTGCTACTGTTTTAGTACTTTGAATCCGTAATGGGACTCTTCCGAAGTATCGAACCAAATCAAAATAACAAATTGCACGTAAAAATTTGGCCTCAGCGATATATCGTTTTTTGACATTATCTGAAACTGTGGAAGTTTGAACATTCTCAATCATATTGTTCAATTGGTTTATAGTCCCATAGTTATTTTGATAGACAGTTAGTCCATGATACTCAGTCGGTGTGACTGTTCCAGGGATACTGTATTGCGGAACGTTTCCTGCACCAATGCCTGATTCGAGTATTATTGAATTGAAATGCATTTCAAATTCAGTATTTCCAAAACCGTTATATGCCTGGAAATTCACATAACATCCCACCATAACAGCTTCAATTCCTGAAGATGTATTAAAAACCTGATCTTTACCTAAATTGGTAACAATCTGCTCATCCAAAAAATTACAAGAACTTAGAAGTACAAGAACTGAAAGCAGTACAACTGATATTTTATTTTTTGTTTTCATTTTCATATTTCTTTATTAATTAAAAATCAATGGTTACTCCTAAAATAATGGTTCTGCTGTTCGGATATGAACCAAAATCAATACCTTTTCTGGACCAATCATTCATAAAAGAGGTTACTTCCGGGTCAAATCCTTTGTATTTCGTTATACAGAATAAATTGCGCCCGGTTACGCTTAAACCCAAATTTGAAATAGGTTTACCTCCTTTAATTCTAAAGTTATACCCTGTTGTTAAGGTCGATAATCTTAAATAACTTCCATCCTCAACTATCATACTTGAAAAAATACCTTCGTAACCCGTATGATTAATTTTAGGATAAGTCCCGGTTTGATTTGTTTCGCTCCATGCTCCGTAAAAAGCAGCTGCAGTAATATTGGGTGGATTAGCACCGCTTGAATTTACACGTTCTTCGTACATACGGTTTGCATTTACAATTTGATTGCCGGAAACGCCATTAAACACGGCATTAATAAAAAAGTTTTTATACCTAAAATCCATTGTAAATCCAAACGTAAAATCAGGGTTTGGATTACCAATCAATGTTTTATCTAAATCACCGGTTTGATCAACAGTTCCATCTCCATTAATATCAACCCATTTTGGATCACCAGCTGATAACATTACTTTTGTAGAACCATTATTATAGGTCGGCATAGTTCCGCTTACTGAAGCCAATTGAGTATTAGTCAATAATGCAGGATTAATTGGTAGTTGTGTTGTTGGATCAATTGGGTTGGCAGCCAGATAATTGGCAATTCGGGTATTGCGATCTGCTTCCTGATCTGCTTTTGAAACTATTCCATCCACTTTTCGTCCGAAAAACATACCCATAGGATAACCTTCAATAAAAATATTAGCCGGCTCTTTAAATTGCGGATCGTATCCAATCACTGCTCCCCAAGTGGCTGCCCAGTTATAAATTCCTTTCGGAGCAACAGGTAAACCTATATTTAAGATTTTATTTCTGTTGAAAGATATGTTTCCTCCTATGTTTAAACTGGTATTTTTAGTTTTAATAATTGCAATATCAGTACTAAACTCAATACCTTTATTTTCAATTGTTCCTCTATTCACCCAAATTCTTCCAGCACCTGCATTCAATGGCAAATCAATTTCTTGAAGCAAATCTGTCGATTGTTTTTGGTAGGCATCAATAGTGAAATTAATACGGTTTTTGAAAAATCCTAGATCTAGTCCAAGATTATATTGTTGGGTAGTTTCCCATTTCAAATAGGGATTTGCGATTCCTGTCAAACCTAACCCCGTTATATATCCATTGTTCAAAGCATTATCCATCAATCTGCCATTACTGCTGTATAGTATTTGAGTTTGATATGGAGTAACACCCTGATTTCCAACCATTCCCCAGCCTGCTCTGAATTTCATATTGGAAATAATTTTTTGATTCTTCATAAACTGTTCCTGATCAACGCGATATGCCAAAGCAAATGAAGGGAAATAACTGAATTTATTACCCGGAGCAAACTTACTTGTTCCGTCCGCACGAAAAGTTGAAGTAAGAATATATTTGTCGTTATAACTGTAAATTAAGCGGGCTAAACCAGAAAAAGTAGACGTAATGTATTCGTTATAATTGGGAGTACTTGGGTTTGTTCCGTACATCATACCATCAACCTGCAAAGCCGTATTTCCGTTAAAACGCGTATTTATTATTGTGTTGTTTGCATTGGAAGTACCGATTGAAGTTACACCCACAGTACCTGTAAATTTATGTGCTCCCGTTTTCAAAGCAACATTGAACATGTGATCGAGATTATAGCGCAACACATCCAAAGATGCATTTCCTGCATAACCCCCTACCTGCATTCCCTGATAAATTTGTAAACCAAACCACTGTCTACGTGTTTTGGATCTGTAATCAAGCCCTCCTGTTGTACGCATTGACAACCAGTTGTTCAATTTTACATTCACAAATAAAGAGGAAAGAACACGGTATTCAATACTTGTATCACTATATTTTGTCAACCAAGCAGTAGGTAATGTATTATCTAAATTATTATCATCAGTGATTTGTGAAGCTTGTACATCGGTCATATAGGGACGAAAAACAAGCATGGAACGGATTAAACCTGAATTGGCAGACGCTCTAGTATCCGAGCCGGTAGTCATGTTGGTAGTTAGATAGTTGAAACTTGTGTTTGAACCAATACTTACATTTTTACTAATTGTTTGATTTAAATTAACTCGAAAATCTGCTTGTTTAACACCAGTTCCTTTAATGATTCCATTGTTTTCCATATAACCTCCTGACACATAATAATTTGTATTGTCTGTTTTTCCGGAGATGTTTAAACGATTATTCGTACTTAATGCTTTTGTGGTTAAAAGATCTGTCCAATTTGCTTCAATCAATCCTGCTCCATTTATTGGTGTGCCCATTAAAGTTGCGAATTGAAGATATTCTGATAAATTAAGCATTCTTCTGGGATTTGCCAGGGTTGCCTGAGACAAACTCCCAACATATTGAATTTTTGGAATTTCTGATTTTCCTTTTTTAGTGGTAATTAGAACCACTCCATTTGCACCCATTGAACCATAAATGGCTGTTGCCGAAGCATCTTTCAATATCTCCATACTTTGAATATCCTGAGGACTGATACCTGTTAGTCCATTTTGAGAATTCTGAACCATTCCACCGTCCGAAGCTAAATTTTTAGTGTCCTCTGTGGTTGAATTCATAATAATACCATCAACAACATATAGTGGTTCGCTGGAACCGGTTAATGAACTTGTACCACGGATTTTAATATTAATTGCTGATCCCGGAGCAGCGTCACCGGTTGTAACCTGAACACCTGCAGCTCGTCCTTCAATTAAACTTTGCAGTGAAGTTGCCGAATTAGTTTCAGCTTCATTAATTTTTACGGAAGATACAGCCCCTGTGATGTCACTTTTTCGCATATTTCCATAACCGACTACTACTACTTCATCCAATGATTTATTATCGGCCTCAAGAACAATATTCAACGTTGTTTTGTCTTTAATGGATACCGTTTTAGGGATATATCCAATATAGGAAACTACAATTTGTGTTGCATTTGCTGGAACAGCTAATCTGAATTTTCCATACACATCGGTTACTGTCCCAGTCTTTTCTCCTTTAATTAATAAGTTTGCTCCGATCAGTTCTTCTCCTTTTTCATCTTTCACCGTACCTGTGATGGTTCGGGTTTGAGCTGAGAGTTGAACTGTCATCAATAATATCAGCAGAGAGAATATAATTTTCATTTTGTTATGCTTGACAGTCATCATATTATTTTTAATCATTATTTTAAAATTTATCAGTTTATACAACTTTAGAACTTAGCAACAAAACCGATTGAAACTGTTTTTGCTGTTGGATATGAACCTGAATCAATTCCTCTGATGGACCAATTTCCGGAGAATGAATTTACATCGGGATTGTAGCCACTGTATGGTGAAATGACAAATAGATTTGTTGCAACTAAATTGACTGTTAACTCAGTCAGAAATTCTATTTTCTTAACTGGAATATCGTAACCGATAGTTAAAGTTGATAAACGTAAGAAACTACCATCTTCAACTAAGCGATCTGAAATTTCATTTAATGATGTTGATCCGATTCTCGGTGATTTATTTGCAATATCACCCGAAACCCAGGCATTATTGTAAGCCGAGTTGCTTATATTATTCATCCCATTTACATTATCTGTCATAAGTTTGTTGAGATTCAACACCTGATTACCTACCGATCCATCAAAACTCACTTTTGCAGTCCATCTTTGATACCGAAGGTCAGAATTCAATGCATACGTAAAAGCGGGATTTGGATTTCCAATAATTGCTTTATCACCTTCATCAGATTGTCCATTGCCATTCAGGTCGAGATATTTCACGTCGCCGGCATATAGTCTTTGCCCTTTTAATGGTGGAGTTAATGTTTCGTGATCTGTGCTTAAAATGCCTTGAGTAAGGTAACCGTAGAAAACGCCCGGAGCTTTACCATTTACAAAAGCTGTGGCATAAGTAACATCACCAGCCAAAATGCCAACAGGTGCTCCTCTGAAACCAAAACCACCAGTTGAACCTAGGTAAGACGTTGAACCAGTATCCATTACTTTTGAGCGGTCAAATGTGAAGTTTGCACTTGCGTTCCATTCAAAATCTTTCTTTTTAATCAATGACATGGAAGCACTTATTTCAAATCCTTGTTTATCTAATGTCATTTTGTTTTGCCAAAAATGTTTTGTGGCTGTTATCATAGAAATCGTGCTGTCGGGATTCATAACGCTAATCGGTTTTGTGAGATTATACGCAGAAAATGCATCTGAAACTAAACCTTTATAAAGATTAATTCCAAGAGTAAGTCTGTTGTTTAACAAGGTGGCTTCAACCCCAACGTTAAATTCTTTTTTTTGTGTCTGAAGTCTTGCACGGTAGCTCAAACTAGTTTCCCATGGAACCCACAGCGTACTCTGACCTAAGGTATATTTATCGGCATCAGCGTACAAATCAACCGAATTTGTTCCACTTACACCGTACCCACCTTTGATTGAAAGGTTATTAAATGAATTTTTTAGATTTAAATCTTTGAAAAAAGTTTGGTTTGAAATATTCCATTTTCCTTGAACATAAGGAAAATATGACGGATTATCGTCAAAGTTGACGAGATAATCGGCACGTAAACCCCCTTTTAACTCAAACAAGTTTTTAAAAACCCAAGCAGCATCTGTATTTGCAAAAACAGTAGAAGTAGAATTCCCTGAATAAATAGGACCTACCATATTACTTCCTAGGCTTATTCCTTTTGCTCCAAGCACGTAAGTAAAGAAATTTGTTGACTGAATACTTGTCGCCACGTTGTTGTTTCCAAAATAACCACCTGCAAGAGTAATCCTTACAAGATTTTTATTGTCAAATATTCTATTGTATGAAAATGCCATATTACTATTAAAATTTAAAACAGTATAGTCGGCTATACCTGCTCTGGCATTACTCACCAAGCCGCGTTCAATTTCTGGTCCCATCCATCTGTAACGTGTTTTATTTGCATAATCGGCACCAGCATTTATTAACAAATTGAAGGATGGAGTAAATTGCACTTTAAAATTTATACTTGGTCTCAAACTCCAGGTAATAGCATCATCGTTATAACCATTTACCCAGCTCATCGCATTTTCGCCTAATCCATAATAAGGTGTAGCAGCTAATTGGTTCACTAAACCGGGAGCACCTAAATAGGAGTTGCTTTGATTCATTGAAGTTGTATTATTCGTAAAAATAACGCGGGTTCCCAATTGGATTTTATCATTCAGATTCTGATTGAGGTTAGCCTGAAAACCCCAACCACGCGCATTTGTTCCTTTTACAATTCCTTCTTCGTCTTTTAAAAACAATGAAATAAAATACGAGGTGTTTCTAACCGTACCCGATAGATTCAGATTGTGGTTGTTTGAAATAGCATTCTGAAAAGCTAAATTCTGCCAATCGGCTGATTGTAAAGATGAAGCATCAAGAGTACTTCCTAATTTGTTTCGATAATTCAGGTAATTATCCGGGGTTAATAGATCCAATCGTTTAGAAAGCATGGATACTCCAACGTTTGAACTCCATTTCAAGCTAATTTTTGATTGATTTCCAACTTTAGTTTTGATAATAATTACCCCATTGCCACCTTTGCTTCCATAAAGGGCTGTGGCAGATGCATCTTTCAAAACCTCAATCTGAGCGATATTTTCAGTATTGATTCCTCCCAACAAGTTTTGGTTCGATTGATAGTCTAATCCATCGAGCGCTTTCCATGAATTCATTACATCTAAGTTGGCTGCATTGAGCATTACTCCATCGACAATAAATAATGGTTGGTTGTCACCACGGACCGAGTTAATTCCACGAATAAGAAAATCAAACGCAGCACCCGGAGCTCCATCTGAACTACTGGCTTTAACTCCAGCCAATTGACCTTTCAGCAGATCGACAAGTGTCATACTTCGTTGTGCCAAAATAGAATCAGGTCGAATTGTAATTCCCGATTTTGATTCAGTTGGTAAAATTGCCGAACTTTTTAGTTCCTGTGATTTGAGCTGCATAACCGAAATAGCTATCCAAAGAAAAATAGCAATTATAGCCTTGCTTTCAAATCTTTTCTTTACACTAATTTGTATCATGTTCTGTTTTTTATCGTATTAGAATTGATTAAGATTGAATGATATTACTTATTGAATAATTAGTTTCTTAACTCTGTTGTTATAATTTATGAAATAAATCCCTTTTGTTCCAATTTGATTCGTAGGTATTGAAACTGATTTATTTACATTATTGAGGGATATAATCATTTTTCCTGAAATATCTGTGATTTCTATCTTTGAAGGTAATTCAGAGTCAATTTTTATATTCACAAAATCTTTTGCCGGATTTGGTGAAATAGTCAGTTTTGAATCATCTAGTGATGGATTGACATTGTCAGTCGTGGTTTGAATGGTTAAAGCAATATAATTAACGCTATACTTTTTTAATTTCAAAATGGAATTGTTAGCAAATATAGCTTTGCGTGGATTTATCGAAGTATAATTGTCAGGACCACCCCCAGACGAAGTTCCTGATACATCGTTAATAAAAAATTTATAATTCGCTGAATCAATATTCAATGCAGACATTTCATGCCAATAAGCATAACTGTTATTATACTTTGTTGAATTTACATTCAGTTGAACGTATTGATCTGCACTGTTCGTGTTTACAATCACCAATCCCGCTTCACCACCCGAGAAAACAGATGAATAAACATTGATGCCAGTCCCTTTTGTAATGGTTGTATTAACCATTTGATCTCCAAAATATTTTCCATAAAAATAATATGGCATGTAGGTAGGGCGAGGTGTATAGGCTGGCTGATAGCTTTCATTTACGGCCAGAAGTGACATTGTACCGGGCGAATTCCACTCATTAACCCAACTGGTTGCAAAGGCATACTTGTTTTTAATAATTTCACCCAATATGGATGAAATGAACAGACCGTTCACCATATTAGTAGAACCATAACCACGGCTATTATACTCAGTCAAAGCTACTGGATAATAACCTTTAGTTTTTCCTGCGTATTTTATGACCCAGTTATTAACAGTATCCATATCGGCTTTAATGTCGCCCACACTGGAAAGCACGTTCACTGGCGTTGCCTGAGCATCAGATGTGAAATATTCGTGAACAATCAGAAAATCGGCTACGTTTTTTACTTGAGTCAATACCTGACTTGTCCACGTTACATTAGAAGGATACACCACAGCACCAATTTTTATTGTAGGATCGACTGCCTTCATTGCTGCTGCAAAAACGACAAAATCCTGACCATACTCAGTACCTGTAACTACTGACCCATTAACATTATAACCGGTTTCCCAACCACCGTAACATTCATTTCCAACTTCCCAATTCAAGACCTTGGCTTTCAAATCAATATTGAGTTTTTGAACAAAACCAGCTGCATAATTAGCTGCTTGCAGAACTCTGGCAGTCCGCTTTTGAGCATTCGTAGCTCCAACTTGGTTGTCAGTTGCAGTTTTGCCATATCGAGCGTAAAAGTAATTTACAACCACGTTGGCTTGTGAGCCTGTTGCAGAAAGAAATTGAGGAAATAATGTTGGATTAAAATCATTACTTCCCGGATTGATAGGATTAAATGATGTAAGCAGCGTGTTCGAAGCTGTTGGACCATTTCCATCCCAGAAAAAGGTATTTGAACCACTTCCTGCCGGATAGCGAAATTCGCCCAATTTTGCCTGAGTGTATAACGAAGTGCGATTTAAAATACTACTTCCACTTCTATAATTTGAATTTGTTCCGAAATTTGTCGGTAATACCTTATTGACTGTATCTGTTAAGTTTATTGATACGATAGAAGTAGGAGTTATGCCGGTAGTAAATGAAGATGCATCGGCTGAAACAGGAATCGTAAATAGTCTCGGTTTCCAAAAGCTATCCATATATGAATTTTGTGCCCCAATATTAGTTATTGATGCAAGTATAAAAAAAACATATAGGGTTTGAACTTTCATTACTTGATTTAAAGTTTTTGTGATATTTTTGTAAAAATAAGAAATATCACATGACAAAAATACAGAATCTGTTACTTGCTTTTAGTGATAAACTATCCAAATAGGTAGGTAAACTGTTTTTATTCTAATTTATCTTACAAAAACACCTCCAAAACCTCAATTAGGTTTGGAGGTGTTAACCGTTTAATAATATGATGTCAGAATTTTATTATTGTTATTTACTTATTAGAAAACAACAACTTTTTGAGGTGCATTTCCTTCCAAATTTACGATATAAATTCCTTTTTGCAGAGCGATGGAATAATTTGAGTTTACTTCAGTTTTGTTTACTTCCACTCCGGTAACTGAGTAAATTCTCAGACTCTTTTTACCTTCAATATTATCAAGTTTTAAAACACCAGCATTAACACTGTATTTTAATGATGGAAGAATTGTATGATTTGACAAACCACTGAAGATTGGAGTGACCAATTTTGGATAGGTTGTTCCAGCAGTCCAAGACAATAATGGTAAGTTTAAAGTTGTTGCAGAAGTGGGCGAATAGGTTGGATTGGCAGTTACATAAGCACTTAGTTTTGATAATCCATCCGCAATTTGAGATGGAACATCAGCACCGGTAAGTACATCCCCATCTGTTCCGGCAGCATCATTAACAGGAGTAAAAGTTGCAGTGGTACCCGTTTGAGTTGTAAAATTCCAGGCGGTAAAGGCTGTAATTGTCATTGAACTTAATGCATAGTTACTTGCAAAAGTTGCACCCGCATTTTTCAAAGCCATGCGTTTTAATAATCCAAGATTAGCTCCTGAATTTTTATAACTTATTGATGGGTTTAATGCTATGCAATTTTTAATTGTATTGGGCGTGGTATTGTTTTGACTTCCACTTATTCCAGCTATGCCTGAGTTAGTTTGAAGTGATTGAGATGCATCAATAGTCATTGCCGAGTAACAGTTAATAATTTCACATAGAGGTGTGTTTGTGCCATTTCTAACTCCTAAAATACCACCTCCAGAGGTTGCCCCTGCAGAGTCAAAGATAGTAAGAGAACCTGTTGAATAACAATTCACAATTCCTGATTTAACTCCAACTCCTGCATCGCCAACAATACCTCCGACTCCATTTATACAACCGCCTGCTGAACCTAAGATTATTGTATTTATCATCTGTAAATCTACAGAACAGTTTGTAATGTAAGATTCAAAACCATTTTGACCGACTATTCCACCCATTTTTTCAGTTGCTGCGCCGGCACTTGTGTTAGTCTGGCTTAACACCCCAGTTACTCTACAATTGTCTATAAATGTTGGCGCTGCTCCTGTAACTCCTGCAGTTATATTATTTACTAGTCCTCCTACATAAATATTTCCTATAGTACCACTTCGAACGATAGTAAAATTGATATTGATTTCCAGATTCTTAATTGTTGCAGTATTAATTTGACCGAAAAGTGCCTGATTTCCATGTGGTGTGGTGCCGGAGTTAAGAAAAATACCTGTTATTTTATGACCATTACCATTAAATATTCCTTTAAAGTTTTTGCCTGCAATGCCAATTGGAACTGTCCATTCGGTTCCTGACATGTCGATGTCGTTTGATAGTTCATAATGAGCCAAATTCAGTGTAAGATTTGAAACAAGATTTACCGAGTCGCGAACATTTAGAAGTTCGGTGGCAGAAGTGATTTTGTATGGATTGTCTGCTGTACCATCACCAAGAATTGTAGGATAAGCTGCCCATAGACTTGATGTAGCGATTAATAATGCGCCAAGAAGAAGTAGTTTTTTTGTTTTCATACTAATAAAAATTTAAAGTTATAATTTTGTAGTTATTAAATGAGATTCTGCAAATAGAATGGATTTCTTTCAATCAATAAATGAGTGTTTTTGTTTTTTAAGCCAATAATGATTTCCTAAAACAAATATTGTTTCACATTAAAAAAAATGAAAGTAAATTCGGCTAATCAATTTATAGATTAGCCGAATTTGAATCAAAAATACTAATACCTATAAAATTATTTTTGATGTTTGATTTGCAACCTTGACAAAATAAACGCTTCTATCGGTAACAGCTATTTCATTAACACCACTTTTTGTCACTGAAGAATAAATCTTTCTTCCAATTGAATTGTAAATATTAATAGTCTGTTCTGCATCTGTTTTAACAACAATTTTCCCATTTCTTGTTGATACATTTACATTGGATTGTGGAGTATTGACAGCAGTCGTATTTGAAGGAGTTGCCGATACAATTGCACTTGCAGTTCCAACTCCAACCGAGTTTACAGCTTCAAGTTGAATTGGGTAAGCGGTATTGTTTGTCAAACCAGTTATGACAATCGGACTTGTGGTTGAACCTGCTGAAATATAAGTTGTACCATCAATAGTGTATTTGTAATCAGTAATGGCTGAACCACCATCCCATACAGGAGCTGAATATGCCACAGATAGCTGTCCATCAGAAACTGTTATACCACTAATAGCTGGTGCTGCAGGTGCTGTTTTATTTGTGATTACAAATGAGTTAGTACCTGTGGCAGGAATATTTATTCCTGAAGCAGGATAGGTGTATGGATCAGCAGTTCCTGTAGCAGTACCTGTTGCTACTTTTGAGTAGTTTGTACCGTTATATGCTGCCAAAACCGATGGAGAAGCAACAGCATAAGCCGTTCCAAAATTTGCTGTATTATACGTAAAGACCAAATCAGCTGTTGTTGCGACAGAACCCAACAATGACCATTCTAACATTACTGACTTAGTAGCATCAACTGCAGTAGTGGTAAATGTGGTTTTCAATTTTGATGTGATATCTGTTGTAGCCACACCGGTATTTGTAACTGTTAAAGGTGTGTAAGCAGTGGCTGTACCAATAGGAAATAAAGTAGCAATAGTTTGAGGACAAGCAAGAACTAAAGCACCCGTACCAGTACTACTATAAATATGACTTGCAGTACTTCCTCCAACTATACTTGCTGTAGAAGATAAAATTAGTGTATTAGCCTGACAGTCAATCAATCCGTTTGTCAACGTCAATCTTCTATTAACTATTGTATTATTTCCCACTTTTGCTGGAACAGCGGCATTAGTGAAATTTATAGTTAAATTATTGAATGTAGCATAGGTAGGCAGTGTTTGTGCAGCTGTAGCTTGAAAATAAGTTAATGTAACATCAAATGGATAATTTATATTTGCAGAAGCTGTACCATTAGGTAATACATTATTTACAGCAGCCGATGTAAATGAACCTGTACCAGATGCAGAAAATCCGGTTCCACCTATAATTTTCACAGGATTTGCACCACCAGCAGGCATTGTAAGCGAACCATTAATTGTTAACCCGCCACTACCTATTGTAATTTGCTGAGCATTTCCTCCGAATGTAACAATTCCATTAATTGTTAGAGAGTTTATGTTTGCTAGTGCAGTTGTAATATTAGTAATCGCTATAACATTTGAACCATTAGCATTAATTATTATATCATCAGTTGAAGTAGGCGTACCGCTTGGAGACCATGCAGCAGTCGAACTCCACATACCGCCAACAGGTGCTGTTGTTGTTCCACCTACTCCTCCAATATAATACTTTTCAGCTGAGTTTGCTGTCATAAAGGCACATACTACTAAAACAAGTAGAAGCAGTAATTTTTTTGTTTTCATAAATTTTAAATTTAAATGTTGATTAATACTACAAAGATAAAAGGATAATTTCTTTATTAAGGTGAGAAACTATCCAATAAGGTAGGTAAACTGTTTTTTATTTCGGTTGTTCTATTGATAATTCATTCCGAAGTTCTGCTGTTTTTGCTTTATAGGCTTTGTTGCCAGTACTTACATCCTTCTTTTCTCCGGGGTCAACGGACAGGTCAATCAGCATTTCGGGAGAACTTCCGGCATCAAAATGCGTGTACTTATATTTCTGATTTTCGATTATTTGTGAAAATTTCGTTCCTTCCAGATACATGTATTTTCGTGGGATTACCGGAGCATTTGAAGTTGCACGTTTTGCAAGTGAAATTCCTTTTAAATTAGACGGAATCGGTATACCAGCAAGTTCGCACATGGTTGGAATTAAATCAGTTCCGTTACAAACAAGTGAATTGTCAACTTGATTCTGAACAATTCCTTTCCCCGCAATAATAAAAGGAATTCGTTGACATTCGTCAAACGGTAGTTCCTTCAGCGAAGCGTGATGAGCACCCTGCATTTCACCGTGATCGGCAGTAAAAATAATAATTGTATTGTCTTTAAATTTTGATTGGTCAATTGCATCAAGTATTCTGCCAATGGAAGTATCAATTTCGGTAGTCATTTGTGAATAAATCCATCGGTAGCGGCGCCAATAATCTTCCGACCAATCATGGAATGTCCATTTCATAAAATCAGTCGGAAATCCAATAGTTCTATCAAAATTCACCGGAAGTGCCGGTGCTACATTGTTAAAGAAATCAATTTGATTAAATGCATCTGCTTTTCTTCGCATATCCATCACATCATTTGAAATCTCGGGACGACCTTCTTTGATATTAACAGATCTCTTCTCATTAGCACCGGCTTCTGCACAAATATTATGCGGATTATTAAATGAGGCGACTAATAAAAACGGAGTTTTTGATGTTCTGTTTCTGATTAAATCAGCTGCAGTAATTGCAAGGCTATCAGCATCATCTTTTGAGATATATTCCTGAAATCCATAATTAATGGGGTGATCGAATTTAGAGTTTCTTTTCGGAAACGGTAAATGTACTTTTCCTCCATAATAGGTTTGATAGCCGTTTCTTATAAAAATATTGCCCATGGCACTTTTCTTGAAAAGTTCGTCAAGTTGTGCATTATCTACTTTTGGAAGATTTCCTCGAACACCGTATTTTCCACCATATTCTCCTGTAAACAATGCAAAACGTGAAGGAACTGAAAGCGGATTGGCACAATACGCATTTGTGAAAGAAATTCCACTTCGAACTAGTCTGTCAATGTTAGGTGTTGAAGAATAATTAGGATTCAACGTGTTGTATTTACTAAGTCCACTAATCATGTTATACGATTGTTGATCGGTCATAACGTAAACAATGTTTGGTTTCGATGCTGGTTCCTGAGCTGACAAACAACCATTCAATGCTTGTAAAAACAAACTTCCAAAAGTAATACCGTTTTTGTAATTCATGTGTTTATTTTATGAGAACTTGATTATTATACTTTTAAATTAAATTTATTTTTACATAAACTCACATTCTCTTTAATGAGAATGTGACTGACAAATGTAGAGAATATAATCTTATATATATTCCATTTTAGCATAAATTCTCATTCAGAAATTTGATTATGAGAATTAATTTTTCACAAACAATTGGTTGAAAGTTTGTTGTAAAGTATGAATTTTTGCAATATAGCAACCATTTGCTAAATTATTTACATTTACTGTCGTTTTAGTTGAATCTAAAACTTTTAATCCGTTTAATGTAAATATTTCAATTAAACTGAAATCACCTTTTACAATCAGAAGTGAGGTGCAAGGATTAGGATAAAGTTGAAATGCTGATTTTTCAGTTGGATTAATAACGCCTGTAGTACTTAAATCATCTCCATATATTACTCCTCTTCCAGAAGTACTTACATAAACTCTACCGTATATATTTCTATCACCAATGATAAAAGTCCCATCACCTAATCCACCAAATTGATGATTGTTATCATTTATCCGAACCCAACTAGCACCCTGGTCATCAGAACGATATAAGCCATAAATTCCATTTTGATGAGTTCCCGAAAGATATAATGCAGGATAAGTTTTGCCTGGAGCCGACTTGCCAAAACCAATTGCATCACAAGTTTTAATTGAGGAAATGGCAGTAGTTGTTTTTATGCCTGAAACATTGGTATAATGAATTAGCCCGTTAAAACTGCAAGGAAGCCAAACATCTCCTTCTATTCCAGGAATAGTTCGGATGGTTGAATTAACAGATGAAATGACTGTATTTGTATAAGTATATGAACTCGTTGAGCTGTTCCATACACATTCATATAAATTATTAGACTGAGCGACGTACACTTTATTTGGATTTATTTTGTCGGCAACCGGTCGATTTTTCAGAGCTACATCAGCCAAAATTGGTTTCCAGGTAACTCCCAAGTCTTTAGTATAATAAGTATTTGCGCCACCAGTAGGATACCAAAACATCGTAGCTCCATCAGCTGAAATGGCTACGCTTCCTTTTGACGCTTTTGCTACTGGCAATGAATACATTGCCGTCCAGGTTATTCCACCATTTTGAGTGTATTTACAATTCAAATTACCTGCAACTACTCCCAATTGAGTATTGTTTTCTGCAAAATCAATTCCGGTAGTTGATCCCATGCCGGATTTCAAATAAGTTGCAGGTGCAACTGCCGGATCAGAATGGACATAGCCGTTATAATCAGCCACAACAGTTACAGTTGGACCGTTTGGAATGCTAATGATATCAAGTGGAACGGTTTCTTCAAGTCCGTCAACTTGAAAAGCCCATGTCGATTTTGTAGCTGATATATTTTCGGACATAAATAAACCGTTACCGGATGTCAATAATACTCGTTCAGTATTAAAAGGGTCTATTTCAATTGAACTTACCCAATGGAGTTGCGGAGCAGTGCCAATCCATGGATTCTTTGATATATCGGCGGTTAAGTGATTATTGATACACAAATTTGTCCATGTTGCACCACCATCTATTGAACGATAAATGTTATCACCGTAAACTGTTCCACCATCCCAAAGTTGTTTTTGATAAATATTTATGGTCGAAACCATTATTTTTAACGAATTTGAAGCGTCAACAGTTATTCCACTGAAAGGTAAAGTTGCAGGAGAAATATTTTTCCATTCACTAGTGCTTATATTGTACCTGTAAACTGCCCCTATTGTAGGATTTGATGGACCTTCAGCATTGGCATACGTAATATACAAGAAACTACCTGCTTTTGTTACACGTTGAGGCATCAGATTTGTTGTGGGCTGATTAGCAACCGCTGACCAAGAAACGCCACCATCTTCTGTTACGTATAGATTGCTTGTGTTTGATTGCGACACACCAACAAAAATTCGTTGTGTTGCGTTATTTTTGAGAGCAGATTGATCATCAAAGACTACGAATGTAACACCATTTCGATTATCGGTAAAAGGCACAGGAAAACTTGCATTATTTGTCCAAGAAACTCCTCCATCTGCACTTTGCCACAGCCCATTATCACGCGAACCACAGAAAATTATCTGACCATTTTTAGGATCAACTGCTAGTCGTTCTCCGTTATTTCGACCATTTCCATTTCCGTTAACTTGAAAATCAACTATTGTCTTCTGAAAAGTCTCTCCATAGTCATTGGACCGAAGTATAGCACTTGGTGCTGCAAAGTATAGCCCCGCTGACATGTAAACCTTATTTGGCGAACTTGGGTCTATGGCAATACTTTCTATTCCCATATATGTAAATTCATCTTTAGAAGCCCAGTCAATCAATGGTTTCCAACTTTTTGTAGCTTCAACCCAACGATATGCCCCACCAACATCAGTCCGTGCATAAATAAGATTTTTCTCCGTTTTAGAAGTAATAATACCGGAAACAAATCCACCACCCCCAAAATTCAGATTCTTCCAACTATAATTAGGCAAATTCTCTGCAATAATAAATTGTTGACTAAAAAATATAAAAATGAAAATCTGGAATGATATTTTAAAAATAATTCTTTTCTCAAATACTTCTTGTCGATTTTTAGTTCTAATTAAAGGCATAAGTTATATAGTTTTTAATTTTTATCAGCAATTCAGTTTTAAATTTTAATTATTTTTGAAGCAGCAACAGAATTGTTTCTAAGGATACATTTAACGATATACATCCCGTTTTTTAATTGTGATAAAGGAATCTGAGTTTCGTTAGATTGAACTGTTTTAGAAATCATAACCTGACCCTGAACATTTATGATTTCAATTCTCTCAATATCAGAAGTTGTATTTACATTAATATAACTTTTTGCAAATGTTGGGAATACTAATAAACCAGGTTTATCTTTATCAGCAATTACACTATTTACGGCTGTTGCAGATGCGTTATCACAATATGCAGGTGCTGAAGTACTATTACTAAAATATATTGCATGAGAATTATTTTCGCTAACTAACACAAGATAATTTGGACTAGTAACAACATAATATTTCCCCTTAAAATTAACCATACCGGCTGTAGAATCTTTAAATGTGATGGATGGATTTGCCGTGTTCAAACTTTTGGAAATTACATAGTTATTTAAACTTTCGTAATATCCATGACCGGTATTCTTTTTATAGTTAAATGACAATGCAAGAGAATTTCGGTCTAACGTCCAGTTAAAACCTAATTTGCTTACGTTGCTTACATCCGGTCCATTATCTCCGATGGTGTATGCGTTGGAATATGCCACACTCATGGTACTTATAGCAGCACTTTGTGGTGCATTAAAGATAGAATTCAAATCGCAGGTTACTTTGACAGTGAAATTTTTGGTTGTAGAATTTGTTGCACCCTTTCCGTCATTCACAGTTAAAGTGGCAGTATATTCACCAACAACATTATAAGTATGACTTGTTAAGACACCTTCATCGGTACTTCCATCACCAAAATCCCAGCTATAAGTAAGGTTATTTCCATCGACATCAGAAGAAGATGAAGCATCAAAATTCACAACAAACGGTACACGCCCAGTTGTGGCTGAAGCATTGAAAGCAGCCACAGGTGCATGATTCCCAACATTAATTTTAATATTTATTGATTGATTAGTTCCATTTTCATTGTCGGTTGCAATGGCATATATGGTGTAAGTTCCAATAGGTGCATTCCAGGTAAACGAATAAGGAGCTGTTGCCGAACTTCCAATTTTTTGTCCGTTAGCATAAAAATCAACGCTGCTAACTGTTCCATCCTGATCGGCAGCATTTGCAGTTAATATAACACTACTACCAGCGGTATAAAATGCATTATTCAAAGGTGAGGTAATACTTATTGATGGCAAGAAATTTGTTCCTTCCATGGGAAATAGGAATCCAAAATCGGCATTTGCCATAGCAATTTCCATTTGTGCCCAGGTGCGGTGATATGTTGTTTTATATTTGGTTCCACTTTTATAGGCAGCCAATACAGCAGGATAAGCAGGGTCATCCAAATATTTACTTCGAATATCTTTAAATTTGATACCCGGTTTAATTTTATCTCCATTTGGCATTACACCCGAATACGTTGATGGAATATACACATCCTGATCAAAGAAACGGCTATAATCCCCACGTTCTTCGGCTATAGCAATACCTAAAGCATCTTTATTAGTCCACAAACGATCTATTAATTCTTTTGCCATATCTCGCGAGAAAGCATCGAGTGTTGAATACTTCTGAGTCGCTGCAGCATAATACATTAAAGTTCTTGCAAGTGAGGCAGTTATACCAACATCTTTTCCAAAACTGGTAATGGTGACATTGAGATTGCTGTTTGAACCCGGTGAAACTGGATTCCATGTATCTGGCTTGCCAGTCCATGCTAGACCTGACGGAATTTCGAAATCGGTTGTGCCAATGAGATGAATATTCGGTGAAACCCATTTAATCCATTTATCCATAATTTTCTTTGCTCTGACATCATTTGAAACATAATAAAGCTCAGCAACCCGCTCAAGTGACCATGCCTGCCAACCAAACCATGAATTACTTCCCGGATCTTCATATACAGGATTTTCGGTATAGCCCATACCATAAAATGTAGGTGTTCCAGCTGGATAGGCATCATAAACTCCGTTCCAGCTATTTGTTGCACCACCAGCAATGCCACCTTCGACTGATTGTAACCAAGTGTAAAATTCTAACTGACGATTTAATGATGTTGTCCAATGAGATTTTGCAGTTGCAGAACTTGGAGTGAGTTCTGTAACATTAGACAAAGCGTATGCAGCTAATGGGTTTTGGTAGCCAAAGTGATTATGACTACAACCAATTCGCCAAGCCCAACCCGCAGTTGGTGCTGAGATAGAACCACCCCATGCATAATACCAAGACATCAAATAATGCATCGCGTTATATCCTGTAGCACCAGCAGAATTTACTGATTGGCAATTCATGGGTTTAAAATATTTGTCAAACATGGAATATCGAAGATAATCCCCCATTTTTTTTGTTTTATCCAACGATAACGTATTTAAATTTCCGCCTTCCTCTTTCATCCATTGAGTTGCCCAAAACATTGCTTGAACGACACGGGCATCTGCATCAGGTGCATCAGTATATTTCCATTGTTGAGATGGAGTTCCACCTTTTCCAAATAAAGGAAGAAAACCACCAACCGCCGTTCCATACTTGAAATTATCCCATGCTGGCTGAGGTACAGTTTCAAAAACAGATTCTTGAGGACCTCGTTGAAATGTGTTTATATATGATTGCTTAGACACACCATCACCATGATTACCAAATCCATACCAGTTATCAACATCGATTAACCAATGCATACCATATATATCAGAATTACCATAAGTTGCTGTTAATTCTGTCGCTATTGGATCTTTTCCAACCGGAATATTTGGCTCGTTAGAGCTGGGATATCCTTGTATTGTTAGATGTTCAGCCATATAATCAGCTGGTGCGGCGGATTTATATGCTGCATTGTTTGGCTGATCAGATGCTTTTGGAATGATTTGATCCTCCATTTTGTTCCAAACATACTTTACCCGGCTCCAATCGCCGGTAACCCTACCATACATAGCTTCCATCCATATCCAAAAAGAATATGCTTCACTTGTTGACTCATGTCCATAATCAGGTGCTTCAATCATAAAAGTTTCTACAGAATGATATGGAGCACCATCAGGGCTAAAATATCCATTTTTAGGATCATTTACCATTCCTCTGAGTTCTAAAAACCGATTTATATATCGGTTATTACTTGAACTTTGCGCATTCAAATTAATCGAAAATGAGGTGCATAAAGTAATGATTAATAGGACATTAAAAAAACTTGTTTTTTTCATGACTATAATATTTGAAGGGTTAATTTTTAATTTCTATGGAAACGATTTATCTTTTATTCATTTTTACAGTTTGCCTGATACCATTTGCTAAATCAATATTTATAAAATAGATTCCTGTTGCAAACTGACTTGCATTAATTATTATTTTTTCCGTACCGCCTTTTTGATTCAAAATTTGCTTGCCTGTAAGATCACGAACAACGACTGAGTTAATAATCTCTTTCGACTCAATGCTGAATGAATTGCTAAAAGGGCTAGGAAAACATTTTGTTTTATTTGACTCAGACTGATTTTCTTGAATTCCTGTTGTACCGAGTACTGGATTCCAAAAATTTCCTGTCATTTGGAACAATGAAAGTAGGCGAAGTGTATTACCAAAATAGGATGGTAATGCATCTTGTGTTTTTAATGTTTCGGAATATGCTGCATTTAACGTAGTTTGAAAACTGCTATTAGACCCCAAAAGACTGCACGACCATGTTGAGACAAAAGCTGGGCTGTGGTAAGACCCGGTTCCTCCAACTTGAGGTAAAGGACCCTTTAGATTGGTTACTCCTTTGCCTTTAATGAAATTAGCCAGACTTGTACATCGTGTTTGAGCGTTAACATCATTCCACCAAATAGCATCAGTAGCCATTCGCCATGGAAAACGGCAAGCATCCCACCCATACTCGTTAGGTCCATTGCAATTGTTTGCATTTCCATTCACATCGCACCAGTTCGATACCAGCCCTGTTGAGGAGTTAACATTGACACTAATTAGGGCATAACTTGCAATTACTGCATTATTCCAAATTGAAAGGTTTGAAGTGTCAAAAGCCCCAAAAACTTTATAATATGCTGGCGATTGGTAACTTGGATTTCTGCACGAATTTGACATCCCCCAACCGTCTCCGTTATTCGTTTGGTATGGACCCGCAGAAGTGGAAGACTGAATTTCATATGTTCTAATTGCATTAATTATAGTTGAAAAATCAGTTGAATAGTTACTTATCGAGGGCCATTGTCTCATTGCAATTCTTAAACCAATAGCAGCATCAAGATCGGCATCACTAGCAGCCCCACTTCCAATTACCCCTGTACAACCATTCACTTTCCAGTTCATGAGCGAGTTGGCATCACTATAATCTTTATAATATTGCAAAAATCCATCGAAAAGATTCTTATCTGCTGCATAAGCGGCCAGAATCATTCCATAACCGATTCCTTCAGAAACGGTTTGAGCAGGCGTGTCAAAACGAACTCTGTATTTAATTGGAGATGCAGAACAAAGTTCTACATAATTAGTTTTCCAAGTATTGTATGCATCTGCTGCATCTTGTGAACTTCCAAAAACACCTGTTTTAGGTAAATTTGTAGGCATTATTCCATACGGATATGAACTATTTGTTCCAAATGGAATAGTTGCACCTGCTGGTGAATTGATTTGTCCTGATACTGAATACAGTTTACACATAAGTATTAGGATTAGAAAAGCGAAAGATTTTTTCAAAATTAAAAGAATCAATGGTTAACGAAGCATTTAAGGAAAAAAAATGGAATAAACTCAATTGGAATATACCTTAAAAAGATATATTCCAAATCAAGTTAATTTTTTAATTAAACTAATAAAAGTAAATTATAAAATAACCTTACAAGTTTGATTAGAAACTTTTATAATGTAAATACCCTTTCCATTGGCATAGATTCTGGTAGTATTGTCGTTTGACAATGTAGAACTAATTTTCCTTCCCACAACGTTGTATAATTCAATTATCTGACCGCTTGAACCCGAAACTATTATTTCATTATTCAATACAGATATTGATATAGGTGACATATTATTTAAAGGAAGTAATGATGTAATTGAAGGAGTTGCTTGTGTAGATGCTGTAGCAATACCATTTCCAGTTACTCCATTTATTGCTCTTATTTGAACATTATACGACACTCCATTGGTTAGCCCGGTTATCCCTATCGGACTTGCGGTTTGTGCAGGTGAACAAGCAGTGAAACTAGTGCCTCCATTTGTCGAATACTCATAATTTAATATCTCAGAACCGCCATCTGATTTTGGAACGGTAAATGCAACAGAAAGCTGATTATTTCCTGGAGTAATTGAATTAATAGTAGGGCTTCCTGAAACTGTTGCAGCAATAATCTGAGCTTTATTGCCAAAAACATATTCATTAATTCCAGATGCAGGAATGTTGATATTACTTGCAATGTAAGAATAAGGATCACTTCCATAAACTGTTCCAGTTGAAACTCTTGAATAGGCGTTTGTATTGTTTCCTAATTCAATTCCTGAATTTACGTTAAATCCTGAACCAATGTTTCCTGAATTAAACTGAAAATTTATATCGGCTGTTGTAGCTACTGAGCCTACTATGAACCAACAAAGATTTACACAATTTGCAGCTACGAGTGGTTGACGAGTAAAAGAGGTTTTTAACTTTGTAGTTATGTCCAAGGTTCCGTTTTTATTAGTTAGCGTAAACGGGGTATAACTTGACGCAGTGCCTATTGGAAATAAAATAGCTGAATTTTGTGGACATGTACGAACCAAAGCTCCAGCAGCACTGCTCATATAAATATAACTTGTAGAACTACCACCATTGACACTTGCTGTTGATGACATCGTAAAAGTATTTCCAACACAATCTAAAATTCCACTTGTTAATGTCAATATACCTGTAATCATAGAACCAGCTCCCAATTTTGTAATTGTTGTAGCTGTAGGCAAATTTACTATCAGATTTGTATAAGTTGCATAAGCAGGCAGATTTTGTGCACCGCCAGCATTTAATGTAATATCAAATGTATAAACTACATTTGTACCTGAAACACCCGCAGGAAGAGCTGTTGTAGTTGCAGCAGTAAATAGAGATCCGGTGCCACTTGCTGAAAAACCAGTTCCAGCTTTTATTTGTGTATTCGACAACATTTTTAAAGTATTGCCAGAAGGAATTGATAAAATGCCATTTATGGTCATGATTTGTCCATTTCCTGTTATTTGTACTGTACTGTTACCACTAATTGTCAAACTGTTAATAGTGCTTGATGCAAAATTGGTAATTGATACAGATGATGAGATTACCACATCATCGGTTGAACCTGGGATGCCTGATGGATTCCAACTTCCTGCCACATTCCAATTTCCTGAAACGTAGGTTTTAGTATTTTGTCCTACTGCAGTTCCGCAGAGTAAAAATATAAGTACAATTAGTGTTAGAAATTTATGTATTGTTTTCATACAATTAATTTTTTAAAATTTAAGGTTATGAGAACTATTATTTTTTTGTGATTTTCATTGTTTTTCTGATTCCGTTTCCAAAATCGACATCTAAAAAATACAAACCTATTGCAAAATTAGTTGCATCAATTGTCATTTTATTTGAACCAGACATCTTGTTTAAAATTTGTTTTCCTGTAAGATCGCGAACAATAACTGAATTCATAACCAGCCCAGATTCAATTTGAAATGAGTTGGTAAATGGATTTGGATATGCACTCACATTTACAAAATCAAATACTTTTGAAACAGCAGTTGAAGTACCATTTGCTTTAATGTTGTCCAGATTAATAGTGCCTGTTTGCCCATTAGCACCATGTACAGTGAAGTGCAATTTAGAGATTAATGCAGCACTGAATGTTTGTTTTTTACCCCAACCAAACTGACGAAATGTTGCCCAAGGAATTGTAACCAATGTCCAAGCAGTATGAGCGGGTACAGTTGCATTAAAATTATCATTATCGAGAACATTTGTTGTTACCAATTCAACGGTCAATGTAGAACCCTTGTGGTAAAATGAAAAGCCTGTGTAAGGGCTAAAATCAAAAGCAGAGCCATCATTTGCCGGATTTGTTGCGAATCCAAAACCAATAAAAGGATTATAAGACAACGTACCTTTATTTAATATATAGGTGCAATTTGCTGCAACACTGCCATCATTTCCAACAGCAGTCATTTCGATAGCAGATGTTGAAAGGCCTCCATCATTTTGATCATCAAAGAAATACCAAAAAGTACCAATATTTGTGTTCAGCATTGATTGGCAATCCGAGAGCAGTAAAGTTGGAACGTTAGTTATGTTGCCTTCGCCTTTAACAGTAAAACTGGCCAACAATAAAGCGACCACAAAGAAAGTAATTTTTTTCATTTGGATATTTTTTAAAAGTTAATTAATTGTTGTTTTTGTTTTAAAATTGTACTTGCAAAAATACGGATGTATAAATTGCAATATTGATACTTTTGCAACCAAGTTGCATACATTTTGTAGCTGATAATAATATCGATTACAAGACTGTATACACGTGTAATACTGCAACATATACTACGGATTGAGAAAAAAAACCGAAGGTTACTAATTATAGCTGATATGTGCCTAATAAATTACAACCTAATACAAATAGAAAAAATCATCTATTTGTATTTCAATTTTTAATAGACTCTTTAGTAATCTTCCCCCACAACTTAATTTCATCGTTCCTCCATTTTGAAATATTCGCTCTCGGAAGCAACATGGAACAGGTTTCGTTTTTATCTGACAAAGACCAAGCGACCCAACTTAGTTTTGATTTTTTCATCCATTCAAGATATGCTTTCCATTCTGCTTCATCAATTTGTCCATCGCCCGTAGCATCCATGCCTGCACATTCCGAAATAAAAATTGGAATTCCTTTGGAGATGGCATTATCAGTTCTATCTCGCAGCCATTTTTTATGAGTTCCGGCATAAAAATGCATAGTATACATGATATTCTTTTGACCTAAAAGAGGATCTGCAGCTACCGAATCAATATCCTGATTCCAATGTGGTGAGCCAACCAAAATTATATTATCAGAATCAATAGATCGTATTGTTGAAACAATTTGACTAGAATATTCTTTGACCACTTTCCACGAAAAATAATCAGGTTCATTCCATATTTCGTAAATTACATTGGGTACATTTTTATATTTTGTTGCCATTTCGGTAAAAAAAGCTTTGGCTTCGGTAGTATGTAATTTGTGGCTATGGAAATCAATTATGACGTAAACGCCGCTTTCAACAGCGCCTTTCACTACATTTTCAACACACTTTTTTGCAAATTCGGGATTCTGTAAGTAACAGTCTTCTACGCCAACACCCATAGCAGCACGCACCACGTTAACATTCCAGTCTGTTGCAAGCCATTTTACTGTTGATTTTGTATAAAAACGTGGTTGAAAACAGTGCCAACCCAAACTAATTCCATTTAAAACAACAGGTTGCCCTTTTTCATTGGAAAGCTGTGTGCCGATAACTTTCAGATGTCCATTTTGTGCTACCGGCGATTTTTCGGGAGCTTTAAATGACATTAAAAATCCAGTTAGCAGACAAAAAAATAAAATATATTTCAACGGTTTCATCATAATTTTATTTGCAAATAATTATATTAATATTCTCATTTTCTGATAATTATCACGAAAATCTGTTGGGGTACACCCTTTTCTTTTTCTAAAAATTCGATTAAAATTTGACATGTTCTTAAAACCACATTCATAGGCGATTTCTGAAACTGTTTTGGTAGTATCAATCAATAATCTGGAAGCAAAGCCCAGTCGAAGATCATTCAAGTATTCAATAAAATTCTTTCCGGTCCGTAACTTCATAAATCGCCCGAACGCTTTTTCATGCATATTCACATATTTTGCAATATCAATCAGGTGAATATCTTTGTGAAAGTTATGTTGTAAATAATTTATTACCTTTTGAATTCTTCTACTTTCTGACATTTCTTCTTCTTCGCTGAAAGTACTACTGCTCAACACTCTCATATCCTTATCCAATGATAATTCGTAAAGAATCGAATATAACTCAATTACAGAATAATATCCGGAATCCAGTTTACTTACTTTCTCCAATTGCGGTTTTATTTTCAGTATAGCTTCGCGTGAGAAAACAACCCCCTTTTTTTGCATTTTCGAGCATTACTGCAACGCTATGGAATTGTCGTTTTTGAAGCATTTGTGTTGAATACATGTCCTTGTGAAATTGAAACATAATTTCATGTATTTCTTTTGATTTACATTTATGGGTCATCCAGGCGTGTTCAATGTGGTCGCTTCCAATCAAACACAAATCCAAATCTCCTATTTCTTCAATAGAATCACCAATAATTCGTTGAGCACCTGTAGCATTCCCAACAAAATTGAGTTCAAACTCAGGGTGAACATGTAAAGGATAATTAAACTCAGATTTAACCCGACTTACCACAACAAAGCAATCTTCTGGTAATAAGATAGTAACCTCGCGAAAAACATTTGATTTAGTCATTTTAATCAATAAAAAACTATTATTAGTGGCTAAAAATAGATGTTTTTTAAATGTCAGATAGGTGATAATCTGTTTTTATAAGTAGGTAAACTGTTTTATTATTAAATTGAGTTTGAAAAATTTGGCAAATTATTAATCCAATTGATATTGAAATACTTCTTTTTCGATTAGAACTTCAACACTAACTTTCGTTCCTTCAGGGTAAATTGGAATATGATTACTATTAAGAATTATCCCATTCACAGTAATTTTGATTTTGCCTTTTGACAATTGATGAGGGTTATCAATTCGAATAAAATATTCTGTTCCACGAAATTTACGCATAACCTCGTATTTTTTAATATGTTGAGGTAAGCAGGGTTCAATCAGAATTCCATCGTAAGTAGGTTTTATCCCAAGAATAAATTGACTTACAGCATAAAAATTCCACGCAGCTGTACCAGTCAACCATGAGTTTTTTGCTTCTCCGGGGATGAATGCATCTTTTCCGGCTATCATTTGCGAATATACATAAGGCTCCGTTTTATGTAAATCACTTATTTCTTCCAGGTAAGCAGGATTTATTTTTGTATAATAATCCCAGGCTTTATCACCTCTGCCAATTTGAGTTTCACCTATTATTATCCAGGGATTATTGTGGCAAAAAACTCCGGCATTTTCTTTGTAACCTTCTGGATAAGAAGATATTTCTCCATATTCGATGTAATATTTTGAATACGGTGGATCTTGCAACACAATTCCATACTCACAGTCCAACCGTTCGCTTACAGCATCTAATGCTTTTTCAATCAGGCCTTCTTCTTTTCCAATACCTGCCATTGCACACCAGCCGTTCGATTCGATGAAAATTTTTCCTTCTTTGTTTTCGTTAGAGCCAATTTTATTTCCATGATAATCATAAGCACGTAAGAACCAGTCACCATCCCAACCATCCTTCTTGACAGCATCAATCATTTTATCAACCTCAATCTTTGCTCGTTTTGATTCTGTTCTGTTTCCAATTTTATCACATAATTCTATATAATCATTTCCGGTACTCACAAAAAGCCCTGCTATCATTAAACTTTCGGCTTTTGAACCATGTTGGTTATTCTCAGTGGTTTGAAAACTTTCATTTGGGTCAGACGAAAAGCAGTTTAAATTCAGACAATCATTCCAATCGGCACGACCAATCAAAGGCAAACCATGTGGTCCTAAATTATTTACAACATGATTGAACGAAACCTTTAAGTGTTCAAAAAGTGATACCTCACTTCCTTCTTTATTGTCAAATGGAACCGGAGAATTCAAAATGTCAAAATCGCCGGTTTCTTTAATGTATGCCGTCGTTCCTAAAATCAGCCAAAGCGGATCGTCGTTAAAACCCTGACCTATTTCGTTATTTCCTTTTTTTGTCAAAGGCTGATACTGGTGATAACAGCCTCCATCAGGAAATTGAGTAGCAGCAATTTCGAGAATGCGTTCGCGGGCTTTTGATGGAATTTGATGCACAAAACCAATCAAGTCCTGATTTGAATCACGAAATCCCATTCCTCGTCCAATACCACTTTCGAAAAACGATGCAGAGCGTGAAAAATTGAAAGTAATCATGCATTGGTATTGATTCCAGACATTTACCATTCTGTTTAATTTTTCATCACCGGATTGAATACTAAAGTTGGACAGAAGTGAGTCCCAATAGGCTGATAATTCGTTGAATGCAAAATCTACCTTCTCAGTTGTATCAAATTTAGAAATGGTTTCAATTGCTTTATTTTTGTTGATTACTCCTTTGCTTTCCCATTTGTCATCTTGTTCATTTTCTACATATCCCAATATAAAAACCAGTTCTTTAGTCTCACCAGGAGCAAGTTCAATTTCAAGGCAGTGCGATGCAATAGGCGACCAACCATGAGCATGACTATTTTCTGATCTACCCGACACAACTACTTCCGGTTCCTCAAAACCATTATATGCACCTAAAAAGGTTTCTCTGTCAGTTTCGAAGCCTTGAATCTCAGAGTTCACCGAGTAATATGCATAATGGTTTCGACGCTCACGGTATTC